>JBEKYD010000054.1:0-31184 GCA_049511335.1 Bryobacteraceae bacterium
AAAAATGCCTATTTTACAGGTGTTTGAACGGCCTAACGTCCAAATGGAAGCAGGCCTCGACCCTAACCAACTGAATCTGTTCGACTTTTAACGGGACAGCTGTGGGGCAGACCATCGTTTTTCGTGGTCTGCCCGGAACCCGGCTGCCCTGTGGCCCCGGGCGCTTCCCCCGCGAACCGCCATTCCGTACTTCCGATAGCCGGGTCGCGGATGTGGCAACTAGGTGGGACAGACGATCGTTTTTTGTCGTCTGTCGAGAGTTGCGCCCAGCGAGAGCCCGACAGACGACAAGAAACGATGGTCTGTCCCACCTCTGGGTCACCTAAACTTGGCTCAACCTAGATTCCACGACATCAGGAGTTCGGAGACTCTTCTCGACACGTGTTTGGAGTCGTGACACAGCGCAAAACAAAAAGGCGGCAGTTCTTCCATCGGCCACGCTGTTCCACACCGGCAATTCGAGTTTACTATGGAATTCCGGAGGCATCGTTTGGCTAGATCGTTGACGCTGAAGGCCCGGCTAATCGTCCGCATACTACTTGTCGTGCCCTTGTTGAGCGCGGTGGTGTTCCTGCCGGCCGGGTCGCTGAAGTTTTGGGAAGGCTGGGTGTATGTGCTGGGCTTCTTAGTCTTTAGCCTGTTCTTTGGGTTTTATTTCTATCGGCACGACCGCGGCTTGCTGGAACGGCGCCTGCTGGTCAGGGAACGCGAACACGGGCAGAAGAATTTCAAAATGCTGTGGACTCCCCTCTGGATTTGCGTGCTCGTGCTGCCTGGCCTGGATTACCGTTTCGGCTGGTCGCGCCGCCTCGCCGGCGCGGCGCCGCTGTGGCTGATAGTCCTTTCCCAGGCACTGTCGCTGGGCGCCCAGTTTCTGATGGCGGCGGTTTTCCGCTTCAATAGTTTCGCCTCGTCTGTAATCCAGGTCGAGTCCGGCCAGCAAGTTGTCTCAACCGGTCCGTATCGCATCGTTCGCCACCCCATGTATTCCGCCATCCTCGTAATGATCGTCTTCACTCCCCTGGCTCTCGGTTCCTACGTGGCGCTGCCCGTCGCGTTGCTGCTGGTCCCCGTGTTGGTTTTGCGCCTCGTCAACGAAGAGAAATTCCTGCGGCGCGAGCTCCCGGGCTACGCCGAGTATTGCCTGCGCACGCGCTTCCGCCTGGTCCCGCTGGTCTTCTAGCCGGCTTGACGTGCCGAACCGTGACGCGGACTCTCAGTCTGCCGTGCCGGCCACTCATGCCGGCACGTTGGGACCGGGCGCGAACCGAGCGTCTGCGAACGCATAGCCGTGCCCGCGCCACGCGTTCCCGCGCCAGGTTCTACACTGGATGCTATGCAGAAACTCGCTTCGATTGCCGTGTGCGCATGCCTGGCCGGGACCGCCTGGGCGCAGAAGCCGCTTTTCAACGTTCTCGACTACGGCGCCAAGAACGACGGTTCGGCGCCTTCCACCGATGCGTTTCGCCAAGCCATTCAGGCTGCGGCGAAAGCCGGCGGCGGCACCGTTTGGGTTCCCGCCGGCTCGTATGTTTCGGCTGCGATTCAATTGGTCAGCAACCTGAGGCTGGAGCTCGATAGCGGGGCAGTGATCCGCTTCGTGGCCGACCGCGACGCCTACCCGATGGTGAAGAGCCGCTATGAAGGCGTCGAGACCATGGCGCCGGCCGCCATGATCGGCGGCGAGAACCTGGAAAACGTGACCATCGCCGGCCGCGGCACGCTCATGGCCAGCAACCCCGACTGGCGCAAGCTGGCGGGCCAGGACCCGCAGTGGCGCGCCTCCTGGATGAAAGTGCTGGACCTGATCGAGCACAAAGAGCCGGTCGGTGAAGAACTGCGGCGAACCGCCGAAAAGGCCCTGCGCACCGATTTCATCCGTCCCGTGGAATCGAAAAACGTGCTCATCGAAGGTTTGCACATCATAGGCTCGCCCATGTGGACGCTGCACATTTTATATTCGGAAAACGTCACCATCCGCAATGTCATGATCGAAACCTACCCGGGGGCAAATACCGACGGCATCGATATCGATTCCTGCCGCCACGTGCGCATTTCGGATTCGTATTTCGATACCGGCGACGATGCCATCTGTCTGAAATCGGGCAAGGACGCCGACGGGCGCCGCGTGAACCGCTCTACTGAAGACATCGCCATCAGCAACTGCACCGTGCACCGCGGCTATGGCGCGGTGGTGTTGGGCAGCGAGGGTTCCGGCAGCATTCGCAACGTGGTGGCGGATAACATCGTGGCGCAGGGCACCGACCGCGGTATCCGCATCAAAAGTGGGCGTGGCCGCGGCGGTACGTACGAGAATATTCGCTTTTCCAACTGGGTGATCGAAGACACCCCCTATCCCGCCATCGAAGTCACCAACTATTACACCCGCGTGCCGGCCGAGCCGGTTTCCGAGCGCACCCCGCGCTTCCGCAATATCGCCATCGAGGGCGTGACCGTCAATCGCTGCCGCACCGCCGTAAGCATCGAGGGACTGCCCGAGATGCCCATCGAGGGGCTGCGGCTCACCGACGTGGTCGCCAGCGCGAAAGAAGGGCTGCGAGCATTCAACACGGTCGGGCTCGAGCTGCACAGCGTGCGCATCGACGCCGAGACCGGCGTTCCCTTCCTGATCCGGGACTCGAAGCAGCTCGATCTCGATGGCATCCAGACGCGCACGCCCAAAGCCGGCGTGGCCGTGCTGCGGTTGGATCGGGTGGAGGGCGCCACCCTGCGCAACAGCATCGCCTGGCCCGGCACCGGCGTCTTTCTTTCCGTGGCTCCCGGCGGAGAGTCGGGCGTGCTGTCGCTCGCTAACAATATGAGAGGCGCTTCCAAGGCGATGGACGAGGATTCCGCCGACTATTGGAAATCCATCAACACCCCGGACCGCCCCCGAACGCCGCAGCCGAGGTGAAGCTCTGTGGGGCAGGCTCCTCGCCTAATGCCACATAGCTATCGGCCCTCCCCGCATTCCCCTGCGCCGGCCGATGGGTTGCATGGCAGTACCCGCGGGGGCACCCCGAAGCGGGCCCGATACGCGGCTACGATCTGCCGGCTGAACTCTTCGGCTTTCTCCTGGCTCACCATGGTAACCGTGCAGCCGCCGAAACCGCCGCCGGTCATGCGCGCGCCGTAGACGCCGTCGATCGCAAGCGCGGCATCCACCAGGAAATCCAGCTCCGCGCAGCTCACTTCGTAATCGTGCTGCAGGCTGCGGTGGGACGCCACTAGCAGTTTGCCCATGTCGGCCAGATCTCCGGCTGCACTGGCGGCTACGAAACGGCCGACGCGGGCGATTTCGCTCACCACGTGACGCGCGCGCCTCGCCACCGCATCCGGCATGCTGACCGCCGGCAATTGCTCCTCCGTGGCGTCGCGGAGGCTCGAAACCTCGGGAAACCGCGCGCGCAGCGCTTCCACCGCGACGGCGCATTCCTTCACCCGGTCCGCATAAGCGGAGCCGGAAAGCGCGTGCTTCACCATGCTGTTGACGGCGATGAAGGCCACTCCATCGGGCAGCGTCACGTAGCGGCACGCCAGGCTGCGGCAATCGAGCTCCACCGCCGCATGCGCGCGGCCGAACACCGCCGCGTACTGATCCATGATGCCGCAGGGCATGCCCACGAACCGGGATTCGGCGCGTTGCGCCAGCCGCGCAATCTCGAGCGGGTCGAGCGGCCGCCCGCCCAGCAGCGCCAATGCCGCAGCTACTTCGAGCGCGGCCGACGAGCTCAGCCCGGAGCCCTCCGGCACCGTGCTGCGGATCAGCAAGTTGGCGGGCTCGATGGCCAAACCGAGCAGGTCCAGCTCGTGTGCCACGCCGATTACGTAGTCGCTCCAGTCCCCCCTGCGCTCGAGCGAAGGAATGGCCGCGGCCTCGAACTCCCGCAGCTCGCCGCGATGCTCGGAGTAGATCCGCAGCTTGCCGTCGCCGGAAGGCGCGACCGCGACCAGCGTGGCCAGATCGAGAGCGACCGGCAGCACGAAGCCCAAATTGTAGTCGGTGTGTTCGCCGATCAGGTTGACGCGCCCGGGCGCGCGAAACACGCGCAGCCCGTCGGCGGACCCGAAGCGGCTCGAAAATGCGGCCTTCATAGTTGTTTGCATGATTGTCTGCGGGTCCTCAACGCCGGCAACAGCCGAAACCCGCCCACGAAAAACCATCCAACGGACACGAATACCAGCTTACGCTTTCCCGCGATGCCCCGTGGCGCGAGCCTCCAGGCTTGCAGAGTCGGCTTTCGAGCCGACTTTTTGAAGGCCGAGAGGAATCTCGGCCCTGCAGGCGTGGACGCCCGCGCCACGATTGCTCCGGAAACCGAGCTTAAGTTAGCGCTTATGGGCGATTCGTCTGCCCCATCAGGGCCGGTTCAACGGCGTCTTACCGGGATCGCCGCCGCCGGCGCGCTGGAAGGCGTAACCACCGTTAGGTCTTCCGCGCCGGCGGCATTGCCACCGCCTCCCGACACACTCGCCTCATTGGTCAACTGAAAAACCCGTGACAGAAAACCCGTAAAGCCCGTGACGCATAAAACCCGTGACAGGCTACCTGTTTCCCATTTCTTGGAGGGGGCGCGAGCTGGTTCCACCCTTACGATACTGGTTAAGTTCTTCGGCGCTCGCGAGAATTTTCCCATCTCTGCTCTACAGAATTGACCCAGGCGGCTTGATCTGAATGCGCTGATGGAGGTGCCGGCATGGCGATCATGATGCACGATGCCCGCGCCCCGGAAGAGACCATGCTTCATCTGCCGCCATTGGTTCCATCCCGACCCAGGCGAAGTGGCGTGCCAAGAACCCGGAGTCGCTGCTGGCTACCGCATCCAGCGGCGGGGAGCGCAGTGGCAACCGCCGGAGCGGTTGCGTTTGCCGCCGCCGTTGCGCCAACTTCCCTGGGATCTGGCGAAAGACGTCGGGAAGGCGAGTTCACGCCATTGGGCAGGTTTGCGGCCGGCCCTTGCTCGGGGATGCGCGGGGTGGCAGCGGACCGGAAATCATTGTTACGTAGCCTCGGACAGTGCGTCATTTCGTCACGTTGGTCTATGATTGCTAGGATGGATCCCGCCCGCTGGGAACGAATACAGGACATCTTCTGCGCGGCGTTGGAGCTCGATCCGGCTACCCGCCCGGGTTTCCTCGCTAGTGCCTGTGGCGACGATGCGGCGTTGCGGCAAGAAGTCGAAGGCTACCTGGGGTCGCTCGATGACGAGTGCGACCTGGTGGCGAACGCCATCCGCGTCGAAGCCGTAAAGGTCCTCGATATCGAGACCGAACCTGCAGGCGATCATGAGGTGGGGCCTTACCGGCTGGTCCGCCGCATTGGATACGGGGGCATGGGCGCGGTATATCTTGCCGCCCGCGCCGACAATGAATACGAACGCGAGGTCGCGATCAAGCTGGTCCGCTCCGATACGGCCGCCAACCCGGAGCTGATTCGCCGCTTCCGCATGGAACGCCAGATTCTGGCGGGCCTCGACCACCCCAACATCGCCCGCATGCTGGACGGCGGCATCACGCTGAAGGGCACTCCCTACCTCGTGATGGAATACGTAGATGGCGTGCGCATCGACGAGTACTGCCGCACAAACGCGCTCCCGGTGCGGCAACGAATCGAACTGTTCCGGACCGTATGCTCGGCCGTCGGATTTGCGCATCGCAACCTGGTAGTGCACCGCGACATCAAACCCTCCAACATTTTGGTCACTCCACAAGGCGTGCCCAAACTGCTGGATTTCGGGATTGCCAAGCTGCTGCGGCCGGGCGCGACGCGTCAGGATGCAGGTCTGACCAAGCCTGCCGAGCGCCTGATGACGCCGGAGTACGCCAGCCCAGAGCAGATTTGGGGGGGAAGCTGTTACCACAGCCACCGATATTTATGCGCTCGGGATTGTGCTCTACGAGCTCCTCGCCAACGAACATCCGTTCGACACCCAGAAATCCGATTCCGCCGCATTGCAGCGCGCGGTCTGCGAAACCGAAGCGCGACGCCCCAGCATGGCAGCCGCCCGCTCCGCCGCCGGCATTGCCGGCCTGCTTCGCGGCGACCTGGATCAGATCGTCCTCATGGCGATCCGCAAAGAGCCGGCGTCGCGATATTCCTCCGTCGAGCAGTTTTCCGAAGACCTCGGCCGGTACCTGGACGGATTCCCTGTAATGGCGAGCCGCGGGACGCGGCGTTATCGCGCCGGCAAATTCATGCGCCGTCATCGCCTGGGGGTGACGGCAGCCGCCACGCTGGTGCTTCTGCTGGCGGCATTCGGCTTCGGCATGAGCGTTCTGGCCGCCCGCGTTACCCGCGAACGCGACTCCGCGCGCCTGGAGCGCGCGCGCGCCGAGAAGGTGTCGGAGTTCCTCACCAGCCTGTTTGGCAGCTCCGATCCGTTTCACCGAACCGGCGGCGGTCCCAGCGCCCGTCAACTTTTGGACGACGGTTCGAAGCGCGTCTCGAATGAGCTGAAAGCCCAGCCGGAGGTGCGTGCAAGCCTGCTGGATACCATGGCGCAGGCGTATCAACACCTCGGCGTGTACGATCGGGCGGAAGATCTGTTTCGTGAAGAGATTCAGGCCGCGGATCAGGCCTACGGCCCCGGCTCGCTGGCCGCGTCCCGGCCTTTGCGGGAACTGGCCGATGTCGAACGGCGCCGCAGCAAGTTGCAGGATGCCGAAATGCATCTGCGGCAGGCATTGGCGATCCAAGAAAAGCTCCCGCCCGATAAGGATGTGGAGCTGTCTCACACGCTGAATAACCTCGCGCTCGTCCTGCAAATTAAGGGCGACTTCGGCCCGGCCGAGCAGTACTTGCGCCGCGCCGTGGCGGTGTCGCGCAAATACCCCGATCAGATCGCGCAAACCTTGACCATGACGAGCAACCTGGGAGGCGTCCTGGTGGACCGGGGGAAACTGGATGAGGCGGAACGCATCTTACGTGACGTTCTGGAACAACGGCGCCGCGTACTGGGTGAGCGGCACCCGCAGGTGTCCACCGGTATGGGCCGTCTGGCGCATGTGCTTCTCGCCCGCGGCAGCTACCCAGAGGCGGAACAACTGTATCGCGAGTCGCTGCGAAGAAACCGGAGTGCGCTCGGCGATTCGCATCTCGACACTCTGAATACCATGAGCAACCTTGCCGATGTGCTGCAGGAGGAAGGATCGCTGCGGGAATCGGAATCGCTGTACCGGCAGGCCATCGAGACCGGAACACGAGTCTTGGGCGACCACGCCGACGCGGCAGGCTGGTATGCCGGATTGGGCTCCGTGCTCTTCAGGGAAGGCAGGACCGCCGAGGCGGACCGGGCTTTTCAGCGGGGCCTTGCGATCTGCCGCTCTCGCATCGGCGCCGGCAGCGTCCGCGAAGCCAGAATCCTCGGGAAGTATGCCGTCCTCGAAACCGAATGCGCCCGCTACCCGGAGGCGCAGCACAATTTGGAGAGCGCCCTCGCCATTTATCGCGAAAAAATGGGGCCTTCGGCCGCGGAGTCCGCGGAGACGGAATTTCAGCTTGCGGAAAACGCCCGGGCTCGCGGCAGCCTGGGCGAGGCCGAAAACCTGTATCGGGCAGCGCTCGGCGTGGACCGGTCTGCGACTCCGCCGCTGCCATTGCAAACGGCTGCTCACCTCATCGGCTTCGCCGCGTTTCTCGACTCCACGAACGCGCCTTCCGCGGCCGAGCCGCTGGCGCGGGAGGCCGTGGAGCTGCTGAGGCGCAACCTGCCGGCGGATTTTTGGACGCTCGCGCGCGCCAGAAGCGTTTTGGGCGAGGTGCTCACCAAGCTCCGCCGGTATCCCGAGGCAGAGCCGCTGCTGGTCGATTCTTACGGCGCCCTCAGCCACAAACTCGGCGAGCACGCCCGCGACACGGCGATGGCGCAGAATCGGGTGGTCAATCTTTATGACGCCTGGGGGAATCCGGCGCGAGCCCGATTCTATCGGCTCCCTCCAGGCGTGCGGCCGGCGGCCAAGCGTTCGCCCTAACCGTTCGCATGAAGGACTGGCGCGTTTAGTAGTATATGGAGCATGCGCCCCAGCATCACGATACTGCTGCAGCAGGCGCGGCAGGGTCGGCGCGAGGCGGCCGACGAATTGATGCCCATGGTGTACGACCAGCTCCGGCGGCTGGCCGAAAGTTACCTCAGTAACGAGCGGCCCGGCCACACCCTGGTGGCGACTGCGCTGGTTCATGAGGCCTACCTGCGGCTTGCCGGTGCGGACGTAGACTGGCGGGACCGCGTACACTTTTTTGCGGTCGCCGCAAAGCAGATGCGCTACATCCTGGTGGACCACGCCAAGTCCCGCGGCCGCATAAAGCGCGGGAGTGGCGGCGACCAGGTCTCGCTTGACGATGTCACCCTGGCATACGAGGAAGCCCCGCTCGATGTGATTGCCGTCGACGAAGCGCTGAAGCGGCTGGCGGAGTTCGATGCGCGAAAGAGCGAGGCGGTCGAGCTGCTCTATTTCGGCGGGCTGACCTATGAGGAAACGGCCGAAGCGATGGGCACTTCGGTCGCCACGGTCCAACGGGAATTGAAGATCGCAAAGGCTTGGCTGCACACGCAGCTAAAAGGTGGCGGGAAGGCGTAGGTTGGGAGCCGCGAGGGACGGTTCAATCGACGGTAGTCCTGCTTTTTATCCGGAACTCCGCACGTCTGCGCCACCACGACAATTCCCCTCAAGACCACCGCAAACACCACGCCGGTCAGGGTAACCGGCAGTCTTACGCGATCATGGAACAGATTGCGCAGCGCCAGCGCGGTCATGCCGCGTTGCTCCGTGTTGCGCCCGCCAGATCGTAGTGCAGGAAATATCGCCGCTCGCCTTCGAGCGACGTTTCATCCACCACGCGCCAGCCCAGCCGGCGATACGAGGCCAGCGGGCGGCGGGCCGTGGTGGCATAGCCGTCGCGATATCCGAGCGCCCGCAATTCTTCCAGGCAGCGCCTCCAAAAGTCGAGCTTCACCTTCAGGGTGCGGTCACTGAGCGAAAAGAAAGTGAGGATCTCGAAACACCTCCGGCCATCCGGAACAGCGAACCCGAATGCCGCCGATTGCAGTTCCCGCATCCCGGTATTGAACGCCATCGCCGTATCCAGGCTGCCGGCGCCGTCTCGCAGGCCCAGAATCGTCTGCTGGGCGTAAGGGATACGCGCTGCCACGCGTCCGGCGGTGTAGTCCCAGAGCCAAAGTCGATGGATGAGCCGGTTCGACGTCACCTTGGCGAAGCAATCGTGAAACGTGGATTCGTACTCCCGCCGGGTCTCGGCATCGGCCAGGTTCAACTTTTCGAATTGGAAGCCGCTCATGAGCGCGCCTCCAGGCGGATGGGGATGGGCCGCGACGGCACCAGGGTGATCTGCGCCGTGGGTTCGACCGGTGCGGAGTCTTCCGGGTGCAGGCGGAAGCGCTGGCCGATGGATGCGAGTGCCAGCATCGTTTCCAGGATTGCGAGGCTGTTCCCGATGCAAAGATGCCTGCCCGCTCCGAACGGCAGAAAAGCGCGCTTGGGCCACGCTCCTGTCGCGAAGCGCTGCGGGCGGAAGCTCTCCGGGTCCGCGCCCCACGCCGGAGCGCGATGTATGCCGTAAATCGACACCAGTAGGATCGCGCCTTTGGAAATCTCGTAGCCGCCGAGTTCGTCATCGCGAACGCACTCACGCGACAGGGTATACACCGAGGGGTACAGCCGCATAGTCTCGTGCACGATCTGTGCCGAGAGTGGCAACCGTTCCAGATCCCGCGGCTCCGGCTTGCGCCCGCCCAGTTCACGGTCGAGCTCGGCGTGCCACAGCGCTGCCACATCGCGGTGACGGGCCAACAGATAGAGGGCCCACGCGAGCGCGGTCGCGGTGGTCTCAAAGCCCGCCACCATCAGGGTTTTGGCTTCGTCCAGCAGTTCGCCGTGGGAGAGCGCGGCCCCGGTTTCCGGATCCCGCGCCTCGATCAGCGCACTCAGCAGGTCCGGAGTCTGGCTAGCGCCGCCCGCCGGCGCGCGCGCCATGATATGGCGCTCGATGATGGCGTCGAGCTCGCGGCGGTACGCTCGCAGGCGTCGATTTCGGGCCGTGGGCATCCACATCGGCCACATCGCCACCGAGGTATTGCGCCGCCGGATGAGCAGGGTGCCATGGCGCACGATCGCCGCCAGCCTCGAGGTTTCGGACTCGCCCACGTCCGTCGAGAACATAACCCGCGCGATCGCCGCCACGGTGAAGCGCTGCATTTCCGCCACGATCTCCACGGGGGCGCCGCTCTGACGCAAGCTTTCCCAGCGGGCCAGCATCCGATCGACCGCGGTGTGTACGGCGGGGCTCAGCCGCTTGACAGCCTCGCTCGAAAACATGGGCTGGGCCTTCCGGCGCCGCTTCAACCACGGCTCGCCTTCGGTGGCGAGCAATCCGTCGCCCACCAGAAGCCGCAGGTTGCGATTGTGATACGCGCGGCCGTAACGGTCGCCGCGGGTCACCATCACCTGATGCGCCAGTTCCGGATCGCTCACCGCCACGAAGCGTTTGTGCAATACGCGGAAACTCGCGAGACCGTTGTGGCGCGCGGCCAGCTCGGCGACAAAGCGGTGCGGCGCCTGCGCCATATCGCGCGCACTGCCCAGCAGCCAGTGGCCCCCGGCCTTAGGAATGCCGCGCGGTGCCGATACGAGCACGCTCGTCTCCTTCCATCAAGCGGCGAGTCTGCGCCACGAACGAATCGTCCAGCCCCGCGGCCGATTCGACCAGTTGCGTGAACAGGTGCGCGAAGCGCGCGAGGCCCATACCGTCCAGAATGTCGTGATCGGCGGCGCTGCCGATGCACATCACCTTGCGCGCCGTCACTCTTCCGTTTTCGTCCAGCTTCAGCCGCTCCGCCGTGTTGCCGATGGCGAAGCCGAAGGTGTGGATGGCCGGCGGGAGGGCGTACATGGGGTTGGTAAAGCCGTGGCTCTGTACATTGGTCAATCCTATGGTTCCGTTCAGTTGCTTGAACAAAAACGGGTCGCGCTGCACCCGCCGGCTGATCCAGCGGCGCGCGAACGCCGGCAGCCGGGCGGCGCGCCGCCGCATCCGCACTGTCCGGTCGTTTGGCAAGTCCGGAGCCTTCACCGCCTGGCGCAATTCCCAGTTGATCTCGGCGAGCGATTTATTCTGGGCGCCGCGCACGATGTGCGCCACCGGAATGCGCACTCCGCTGGGCAGTTTCTTGTCCACCGGCGTCAGCACGTCGATGTCTTCGAACGTGATCAGCTTGCGTCCATGCCGGTAGGTCACCACGGTGGGATTCTGCATGGCCGCCTGCACCATCGAGTACAGCGCGAACGCGTGGAAAGAGATCGCCACCCGGAGCTCCCTTTCGTGCCGCCGGATAGCCGCCAGAGGCTCGGTAATATCGACCTCGCCGAAGCCGTGCACCATGTGCGGACGCTCGATGTCCAGAAACGTGGTCAGGGCATTGCGGATCGTCGGCCACTCGGTTTGACGATACGCGGGGCGTGGCGCGCTCATAGGGCCTCCCCCGCGTGGCAGTCGCGGAAGAATCGCATGAAGCTGCACAGCGCTTCCACCGCCGGCACGGTTACGGCGTTGTAAATCGAGGCGCGAATTCCGCCGAGCGTGCGGTGCCCCGCCAGGCCATAAAAGCCCGCCGCACCGGCCATGCGCAGGAATTTCCGTTCCAACTCTTCCGACGGCAGGGTCAGGACCACATTCATCTGCGAGCGGTTGCCTGGAGCGGCGTGGCCGCGGTAGAAACCGCCGCTGGCATCGATGGTTTCGTAGAGCAGCTCCGCTTTGCGGGAGTTGAGCGCCGCCATCGCGTCGAGACCGCCAATTTCGTCGCGGAGCCAGCGCGTCACCAGCATCGTGACGTAGATCGCGAACAGCGGCGGCGTGTTATAGATCGACCCTGCGCGCGCATGCTCGCGATAATCCAGCATCGCGGGCAGCCCCTCCGGGACACTCTCCAAAACGTCATCCCGCAGGACCACCACCGTGACGCCCGCCGGTCCCAGATTCTTCTGCGCGTGCGCGTAGACCAGCGCGAACCGCTCGATATCCACCGGCCGGCTCAGGAAATCCGAAGACATGTCGCATACCCGCGGCACGTCGTCCCGGCCCTGCGGTTCGTCGAATTGCAGGCCTTCGACGGTTTCGTTAGAGACGTAATGAAGATACGCCGCATTTCCGGAGAACCGGGTTTCGCCCGCATCGGGCAGGCGGGTGAAGCCCTCCGCTGCTCCACTCCACGCCACCCGAACCGCCCCCTCTTTGCGGGCCTCCGCAACGGCTTTGCCGCTCCAGTACCCCGTATGGAGATACTCCGCGGTGCGCTTGCGCCCCCGCAGGAGCGTCATCGGCACCATGGAGAATTGCAGCGTGCCGCCCCCCTGAAGGAACAGCACGCGGTAGCGATCGGGCAAGTCCAGCAACACGCGGAAGTTGTCTTCCGTCTCCGCCACCACGTCGCGAAACCACTCGGACCGGTGACTGATCCCAAGCACCGATTGGCCGGTGCCCGGCGCCTCTCCGATGGCCCGTTGGGCTTCGTCCAGAACACTCTCCGGCAAGGCTCCGGGTCCGCCCGAGAAGTTCAGGCTTCTGGTCCAGGTTTTGCAATCCAGCACCCGCGATCCGTACATGCTGTCTCCTCCGATTTGCCTTCTCACTCTCGTAAGCGACAAACTTTCAAAAACATAGTCAGGGGTCGCAAAGATATTTGCAAGCTATTGATTGTAAGGGCTTAGGGGTTTCCACCGCGCCGGAAAGACTGGGATTGGCCGCTACTTGTCAGGATCGGCGACATACAAACGAGTGCTCTCGACGCACGGCGTTTCGCTGGGGCGATCCGCCCCGAGCGCGCCATGGCCGGACTCTCAGGGAGTCTGAAGCGCAAGCAAGTCCACTGGCCAACCTCCCGGGGAGCCGCCCATCCGCCATGACGATTGCGCTCACCGCCAGCAAAGTCACCGGAAACACCTATGTCCTGACGCCAGTCGACGCCCTGGCGCCGGGTGAATACTCGTTCAGCCCCGCCAACTCGAACGATGCATATTGTTTCGGCATCGATCCGCCCGCACCGGGCGCACGATAGAGCTAGAGAGAAGGGCGTAATCTGTGTGTTACAAGTCTGAGCCATCCGTGCGCCCTGCGGTTCGGGGTCGGATCTGAAAAAACAAAAATTACGGCATAGGTAAACATAGTTATTTCTATTGATTAGGAGCAGTATCCGCCCCATTGGCGGCGAGCGCGTTTTGCATTCTTGTGCATTTTTTTGGAAAAAATCCGGTCTGTCGCTATCCGCCGCCACGTGGCAACCCCGCCCTCGCGTCAATCCGGAGCTACAGATGAAAGCCGCACTACGGCAAAATTCATGGCGGCTTCGGTTTTGTGCAATTCTGTGCGTTTTAGCGTATTTTTGGTTCGCAGCGGGGCAAGGTGCCGGTGCGGATTCCGGCATAGCAAGCACGGCTGGCGCGTTCCCCCTCCACCATAATAGAGCGGAGGGAATGAGCTATTTTGGGCTGTTGCTTTGTCTTCAGTGAGTTACTGGCTTAAATGAAGTGTGACCGGGTTTGGTAGAGCGGTGAGGAGCGCGGCCAAGCCTCGCTAACTGGTTGACAGCAAGGCGCTTGGTTGGTGACGGGCCGGCAACCATACTACGCCAGCGGCGCCCGGAGCCGGAATTGGGCGGTGTGTTGGCGGCTTTCGGGTGAAGCAGGGCGGGACGGGGCGTCTCGCATGGCCTGGTGTTCGCCATACCAGGCTGGCTTTTGCAGAGTTCGGGGAGGGGCATTTGACGAGGAGATCCCGAACTTTGGCGCGCGCAAACGTCAAGAGGCCCGGCGCAGGGGCTGCTGTCCCGGTATCCTACACTCTGGCCCCGGGTGAATACTCGTTCAGTCCCGCGAGCTCGAACGACGCGCACTGTTTCAGCATCGATCCACCCGCGCGCCGGGCATCCAAGTGAGTCCGGCCGGCAAATGACCTTCGTTCTCAGTCCGGTCGAATCCGCCGTGTCCCGTGCCGTCTCCGCGTGCCGCGACTCTTGCCTATTTGCAAAGACATTCTCCGTTGTCGTTGCTCGGTGGAGTGGGCGCTTTCGCCTGCAAAGCCGCCGATCAGGCGGCTGGGTTCAATGGACAAGCGTGCCCGCTCTGGCTGCAGCTCCGCTGCTCCGTGGGGCATATGGAAGGCGCATCCCCAGACGCAAGCGCGTTTATGGGGAGTAATCCGGTCGGACCAAATGAACCACCGAACGAGAGGACACAATTTCCCCGACCGACTTCCAAAATCCAATTTGGCTGTTCCCCAGATGAAGGGGGCTTGCGTGCGTGGGTGAGCAATGCTGTAATTAGGCCGGCATGGCGATCCATCGCGGAGGACAGTGAGAATGAAGTTCTTGCCACTGCGGAAGATGTGGGAGCGATTTGAACTTTCGCTTCGTGATTCCGACGCTGCCGCCTTCTTCGATTTAATGTGCCTTGGCGAACTGCTCGTGAAGTCCGCGGTCCTGGGCCTCGTTGCGGCAGTCGATTCAGACAAGGAGAGGCACCAATACGGGCTCCTTCATCGTCTGGTGCGTGCAGATGGGATCGGTGACTGGGACCAAGTGCTCCAAGAGATCCTCACGGGTAGCGCGGCTCACCTGCTTAGGGTAGGTGCACAACCGGAACAAAAGGAGCTGACGATGCGCGTGGCTCCCGACTCCTGGCAATATGAGGCGGTCTCCGCGCTGCACAAGTGCTTAAAGATCGTTAATCCGAAAGAGGGCAAGTTGCCCGATAAGATTGACGGCCATCGGTGGTTCAGCATTTTTGTGCAGCTGAGGAATGGGACTCGCGGGCACGGTGCACATGTGGCTAGCGTCATCGGTAAGCTGACCCCCCCGTTGAAGAGCTCCCTACAACTGGTGAGCGCAAACTACTGTCTTTTCGCTCGCCCGTGGGCCTACGTCCACCGGAGCCTCTCGGGCAAGTATCGTTTCACACCGCTTAGTGCTGGCGTCGAGGTCTTCGAACGTCCCGACACGTCAATTCCGGCGCTCACGGATGGAGTCTATTGGTACCTTGACAGACCGCTATTAGTACCGCTCCTGCAGTCAACGCCGGAGGCCTTCGATTTCTTTTACCCAAACGGAGCATTTAACGAACGCCGGTTTGAGCTGGTGTCATACATCACCGGAACGACGACTGACGGCGACGCAACGCTGTACCTGGAAGCTCCGTCAAAGTTGCCGCCAAGTGCGACCCAGGGTCTAGGAATTCTGGATGTCCGCGGTGGGGCCTTTACGAATCTCCCATCTCCCCCGACCCAATACGTTACGCGCACCGACCTTGACAAGGAGCTCCGCGACGTCCTGGAGATTCTGGAACGTCACCAGGTTATCACTATTTTCGGACGAGGCGGCATCGGCAAGACCTCCTTGGCGCTCAATGTGTTGAACCAGTTCGCGCATGAAGGGCACTACGCGGCTATCCTCTGGTTCAGCGCGCGAGACATCGACCTCCTTCCTGACAAGCCGTTGCCGGTTGCGCCGAGTGTCCTCACGCCGCAAGATGTATCGAAGGAGTTCTCTCGCCTGACTCAACCAGCAGGTCACTTAGAGAAGACGTTTGACCACGTCGCGTGGTTTGAGAAGTGTCTTCGTGAACCTCAGCTCGGACCAACACTATTCGTATTTGACAATTTCGAGACGATGCGCCATCCGTTGGATGTATTTCGCTGGCTCGACGTCAATGTTCGCTCACCCAATAAGGTCCTGATTACGACGCGGCACCATGACTTCAAAGGCGACTATCCTATTGAAGTCGACGGCATGAATCGCGAGGAATGCGACAGGCTGATCGAGCAAACCGCCGCATCTCTGGGTATCGCCTCTTGGGTGACGCGAGAGTACAAACAAGAACTCTACTCAGAAGCAGCAGGCCACCCGTACGTTGTCAAGATCCTGCTGGGCGAGGCAAAAAAGGCCGGGCACCGTGTTAGAACAGAGCGCATACTCGCTGACAAGGACCGCATCCTGGACGCCCTGTTCGAACGAACGTACGCTCGACTTTCACCACCTGCCAGACGAACGTTTTTGACTCTCAGCAGTTGGGGCACCAGCATCCCAGAGCTAGCGGTGGAAGCGGTCCTACTCCAGGCAAAGCACGAGCGCTTCGATGTAATCGCAGCGGTTGACGAACTCGTGCTGAGTTCCTTCATCACCCGAAGCACTCGCCAAGCCGATGGCATCTCGGTGGTTGATATTCCATTGGTGGCCGTCGTTTTTGGCCGCAAGAAACTATCCGTCGAAGCCATGAAGATCGAGGTCGATGAGGATACGCAACTTCTGCGTATGCTTGCCAGCAGTCCTGGCGCAACGGCCCAGGACCTTGTTGCGAAGATCTTCAAGAACGCTGCGAGCCAGATCGGCTCTGGCACGGTGCGCTTCTGCGACGTTCGGCCCCTGCTCGAGTTCATCTCTTCCAAGATCCCGTACGGCTGGATACTGCTGTCCGAGCTGCACGAGGAGAGCGGAGAGGATGCGAATCTGGAATCGGCCAAGAGCGCGCTCAAGTGTTATCTGGAGGCGACGCCTCGGGGGCCCGACCAGGTAAAGGCCTGGGAGAGACTCGCGTCTCTTTGCGAGCGATCAGAGGATTTTGCCGGCGTTGCGGACGCTGAAGCATCACTGTGCGAGGTTCCTGAAGTTCCGCTCAGGCGAATGAGCAACGCTGCAGAACACGTTCTAATCATGTTGAAGAAGGTTCGATTTCTCTCGCGGCCCTTCGAGTACCGGCGGAAGGTGAAGCAGACAATCCCGCGGATCGCCTCGATGATAGCCGCCCGCGCCTCTGGATGCGGTGTCACTGAATTCAACCGATTGGCATGGTTAAGTTTAGTAGTTGATGATGAAGCCAGCGCGAAGACGTGGACGGAACGCGGCTTAGCGATCGACCCGGATAACGTGCATTGTCTGAGCCTAGCGCAACGCCTTGGCATGCGGCTGTCGTGATGCGCGCCAGATCGGGAACGAGAAGTCGGCTCGCATCTGCCAATCTCCGGTACGCGCCGGCCTACGGACGTCCGCGCTCGGCGCCCATTCCGCCCCGCCATTGGCCCCTCCGGCCGAAAAGAGCCACTTCAGCCGGCGCAGGCCCCAAGCGCCCTTGACGGCGCACTCTCCTCTTTCAGAAACTGGAGGATTCGTTTATTCACCGCCGCTGTCTGTCGAAAGGGCAAATCGTGACCGGCGGCCGGAATGATCTCGGCCGTGACCTGGGGAGCCACTCGTTTCAGGCGGCGCACAGCCTTTTCGGCAGAGTAAATGACCTCGTTTTCACCGGCCAGGAACAATGTGGGAGGCCGCAGACTTCCCCATTCGGTATCGGTCAACACGGGCGGAATCGGAGTCTTGTGCCGCTGGATACTCCGCATGTTCAGCGACAACAGCTCGATCGTCGAGTCCATCCATTGCGGATCGGTTCGCGCCATATCCGCAAAGATCCACCGGAAAAACGCTCGCAAGCCCCTTTGTCTGGCGATAGCGAGCGCGATCACGCGCAGCCAAAACTCGGCCGGGGGCCGCAGGACGGTCATGCCAGGCGCGAGCAGGACCACCTTCTCGAGGCGCTCTGGAAAATGCAAGGCATATTGAGCTGCCAACGCTCCACCGTACGAAATGCCAACCAGACTGACCCGCCCTCGCGCTTCCAATGCCCCGATGAGTTCATCCAGCCACGCGATCAGGTCTTGGAGGGTCCGGACCGGCTTGGCGCAAACGCTTTTGCCAAACTCTCCGACCTGGTCAACCGCTACCGTTCGATATTCCCTGGATAGCGCTTCGATATTCGGCGACCACATGAGCGAAGTGGTCCCCGCGCCGTGCAGCAGGACGAGCGCGGGCGCGGCAGGTGGGCCGCTTAGGCGAACGAATGTTGCGCCGAACGCCGTCGGGACCATTCGCTCTTCCGACACGATCGGCCACAGCTTGGCGGCCAGGCCGTCGAGGTAGCGGAAGCAGAGATCTCTCGCAGCCGCGGTTCGATAGGGATAATAATCCGCAGTGTTCATCGTCTCGTCCGAGACGGCGGCACTGCCGCTGAAGCGACCAACGCAATCAACTTGCGAAAATCCGGGCGTTGCCGCAGTCCGGCCCCGGTTCTTCAGACACCGGGGCGAGGCAGACTTGTTCCTTAGTTCCCCCGCCGGCACCTGCCTGGTTTTTGCACGGCCTAACCGCTAGGGTCTCTCTCCTGTTGACATTCTAAAGGAAACCGCGCATACTCCTTTTGGATGTCTACACGAGAGGACAAACCCGACATTCTACAGGGCACGCTCGACCTCATGGTGCTGCGCACACTGACGTCTATGGGGGCGCAGCACGGGTTCGGCCTGGCCCAGCGCATTCAGCAGATTTCCGGCGGGCTGCTCGATCTCAATCAGGGGACGCTCTACCCGGCGTTGCTGCGGCTGGACCACCGCGGCTGGGTACAGTCCCGATGGGGCGTTTCGGGCAATAACCGGAAAGCCAAGTTCTATGAGATCACCGAAGCGGGCCGGCGCCAGACCGAACGCGAATCGCAAGATTGGGCCCGAACGGTCGAAATTATGAACCGCTTTCTGTGCCTGGGGACCAAGGAGTAACCGATGATTGCCATTTGGCAGCGCTTGAAGGAATTCGTCGCTAGCGTCCGCCTGGATCGCCAACTCGACGACGAGATGGGCTTTCATCTCTCCATGCTGGAAGACCAGTTCCGCGCCCGCGGCATGACCGACAGAGAAGCCAAAGCCGCCGCCCGGCGCGAGTTCGGCGGCATCGCACACGCCAAGGAAAGCTATCGCGATGAGCGCGGCCTGCCATGGCTCGAAACTACCGCCCGCGATCTGCGCTACGCCTGGCGCGGCCTCGGCCGAAGCCCGGGCTTCGCCGCCGCCGCCGTCGTCTCGCTCGCGCTCGGCATCGGCGCCAATACCGCCATCTTTTCCCTGTTCCACGCCTTGATGCTGCGCCTGCTCCCGGTGGCCCGGCCCGCGGAGCTGGTGGATCTCCACCAGACCGGCGGCTGGATCGACGGCCACTCCTCCTATCCGCTCTACCGGCAAATCGCCAAGCGCACCGACCTGTTCCAAGGCGCCATCGCCCGCACCGATGTAAGCAAGATCTTGTTTTCCGAGTGGCCGGGCGCGCGCTCGAACTACACCCAACGCGAGTTTGTCTCGGGCAATTATTTCGAAGTGCTGGGAGTCAAAGCGGGATCGGCCGCCTGTTCCACCCAAGCGACGACCGCGTTCCCGGCGGCCATCCGCTGGCCGTGCTGAGCTACGATTGCTGGCGCAACCGCTACGGTGCCAACCCCGCAGTCGTGGGCAGCACCGTTCTGGTGGACGAGAAACCGCTCACCGTAATCGGCGTGGCCGTGCCCGGCTTTCATGGCCTGCAGGTGGAGCGGCGCACCGAGGTCTGGGAACCGATCATGATGGCGGAGATGCCATTCAAGAATTCGAGCGCCTGGTGGCTCCAGATGGTGGCGCGCGCGAGGCCCGAAATCCCGCGGAAGCAGCTTCAGGCGGCGGTGAATGTGCTGATGCAACAGCACCTGGCGGCCGCTTACCCCACCAGTTTGGACGCGGCCTTCCGCCAGCGCGTCATGGAGCAGCGCCTCCAGATCCGCGATGCCGGCATCGGGCTTTCCATGCTGCGCGAGGAATTCGCCAAACCGCTCCGGATTCTGATGGCCGCGGTCGGCCTGGTGCTGCTGATGGCCTGCACCAACGTGGCCAACCTGCTGCTCGCCCGCGGCGCCGCGCGGCGGAAAGAAGTCGCCATGCGTTTCTCGCTGGGCGCCACGCGTGCCCGCCTGGTGCGGCAGGCGCTTACGGAATGCGCATTGCTGGCCGCGGCGGGCGCGCTGCTGGGAACCGGGCTGGGCTTCTGGGGTACGCGCGTCGTGGTTCGTTTCCTGCCGGAAGGCGCCGGCAATCCCTTGAGCCCCACGCCCGAGCCGGCGGTCCTCGGGTTCACGCTCGCGATCTCTGTCCTGTCGGTGCTGGTGTTCGGGCTGGTGCCGGCGCTGCGTTCCACCGCCGTCGATCCGGCTTCGGGGCTCCGTTCGGAAACCGGAGGAAGCGCCGCCGCTCCTCTGCTCCGCCGCGTTCTGGTAATCGCGCAGGTGGCTTTTTCGGTAGTGCTGGTCGTGATGGCCGCGCTGTTCGGGCGCAGCCTGTTCGAGCTGCGCTCGGTAGATCTCGGCTTTCGCAACCAGGAAGTGTATGAGATTGGGTTGGACTTTCCCCGCGAGTGGCGGCACAAGGACCTGCGTGTACCGCACCGCCAATTCGCCAGCCAGATGCAGGCGTTGCCCGGCGTGACTTCGGTGACCTACGGTTTGCCTGCACCCTTCGTGCCTGGCAGCGCGAGCACGTCCGTGAGGGTCCCCGGATCGGCGCGCACGGCCAACGGCCCCGCTGACGTGGAAGCGGCGTACATCGCCCCGCGGTACTTCGAAACCCTGGGCACGCCACTTCTGTTGGGACGCGAATTCGACCGCGGCGATACGGCCGAGTCGCGCCAAGTGGCCGTGGTGAACGAGGCTTTCGTGCGCATGTTCCTTCCCGGCGAACGTCACCCCGACCACCGTTTCCTGAGCCTCGGGGACGGCAAGCCCGAAGGCGAGCCCACCTGGATCGTCGGCGTGGTTCGCAACATGCGGCCCGCGGCGATTCGGCAAGCCCCTAAGCCGACGCTCTATCTGCCGATCGAGCAGCACGAGGTTGACTATCCGCCGGTCATGCTGGTGCGGACCCAACTGTCATCCATGACGCTGCTGCGCGCCGCCTACCGGGAATCGGGCAAGCTGGGTCCCATGATCGGCTTTTCGACTTTCGATACCATCCGCCAGCACATCGACGATTCCATCTTCGAGCAGCGCCTGCTGGCCGGCTTGAGCGGCTTCTTCGGCATCCTGGCGCTGGTGCTTGCCGCGGTCGGCCTGTACGGCGTGGTGGCCTATAGCACCGCCGGGCGAACCGGCGAAATCGGCATCCGCATCGCGCTGGGCGCCCGCCGCGGCCAGGTGCTCCGCATGATTCTGGGCGATTCGCTCGCGCTGGTTTCGGTGGGCCTGGTCATCGGCTTGTTGGCATCGTTCGCCGCCGCGCGAGCGGTAGCTTCGATCCTGTATGGCGTGGAGCCGTCCGATCCGCCGGCGTTCATTTTCACCGCCTTGGCGCTCGCCCTCACCGGCGCCGCCGCCGCGTTGTTGCCGGCGCGCCGCGCCGCATCGCTCGATCCCATGCGCGCCCTGCGGCACGAATGAGAAGCAGCTCGCGCCGGACGGCGGGTCAGACCTTCTTGAACAGCCTATCGAAGGCGTTGCGAGCGTCTTCCGGATTGCGCGGCACCGGCGGCGCACCGTTCGGGAGTTGGGGACCCGCGCTCGTCGAACCGTTCGAGGTGCCCTCGCGCGCAACCGTCACTCTGGGCAGAAACAGGCTGCACTCGTTGGCCTTGTCCTTGATCGGAATCCGCACCGGGATCGGTTTCAAGCACTGGAACCGCGTGGCGGGCTCGAAATGCGTGCACTGCTTGCAGCAGTGCAATTCCGCGTTGCACTTGGGACAATTGCCGCTGAAACTGGTGTCCGGTGGCAGGGTAGTGGAACAGTTATAACAGCGCGAGGCTGCCACGTGCTGCACCAGACGGGGAAGCCGCGGCCCGGTAATGTCGATGGGTGGGCGCGGGCCCTGTGGCTTGGGGCGATCCTCGCGCGGCCCGCGGGAATCGCGGTCTGAGTCCATGTACCCCTGCTGTCTGTACTTGCGGTCGCTATCCATGGAGGAAAAAACTCCGTCTGTGAAGGAATCGATCTTGTTACAGCACCGATGTGTTTGAATGCTCTTCCGGTACGGTCTCGTACCGCGCCTGGGGAAAATGCCACCGATTCCGCGCGCGGACGCATCGCGAGGAAGGGAGGTGACTGTGGGAACAGCGGAACGCCCAAGGCGCGAGGTTATATCAGAAAGCACCCGCCTAGTGGTCGAATCCAATATGTACCACGGAATGGGGGTCAATTGCATCCCCTATCCTTCGGTCTAATGCAAAAAGTTAACTTACGGAACTCCACTTCAGCAGATTGCTGCAGGGGCGGGTAAGCGGATCGTCGAAATGGTTCGGGCAAACGCGTAAGGCGTAGCCCAAACGGCCGGTTCTCTCCGGCAGAATATCGTTGCCGAACGTAGCCACGGTTCCCTGCATCTCGAGGTGGGGCAGCAACAGCACCTCGGTTTCTTCCAGATGCCCGGAGGAATCCACCCGGCCCAACACCACTTCCACCCGAACATCCTCCGGCTTCAACCCCGCCAGGTCGATGGCGGCGCGGACCGGAACGGCGGCCCCGCTGAAAAGTGCGGCTCCGGGCGCCGCGCTGCCGGCCTCCACAAAACGCACTCGGTCCCAGGCCGCGCGCACCCTGGCATTCCACGCGGCTTTGTTGCGCGCCAGCGCATGGTCTTCCGCCTCCATCCGCAAATGCTGCCGGTGCGCCGGCTCGTACATTTCGGTCATATACTCGCGCACCATGCGGCGGCAATCGAACTGCGGCGTAATGTAGCGAAGCGATTGTTTCATTCGCCGCACCCACTCCCGCGGGGTCTGCTCGCGGCGCTCGTAATACATGGGAACGATTTCGGTTTCGAGGAGGTAATAAATCGCGCTGGCGTGCAGCGCATCCTGGTCGTCCGAGTAGGCTTCCCGCTCGCCGATCGCCCAACCGCCGGAGTGTTCGTAAGCTTCGTCGAACCAGCCGTCGAGGATGCTCAGGTTGAGCATGCCGTTGCACGCGGCTTTCATGCCGCTGGTCCCGCAAGCCTCCTCCCCGCGCCGCGGCGTATTGAGCCAAAGGTCGACTCCCTGAACCAGCTCCCGCGCCACCTTCATGTCGTAGTCTTCGAGAAAGACCAGGTGCTTCCACAACTCCGGGTCGCGCGAAAGCTGCACGATCTCGCGTATGAATGCCTTGCCCGGCTGGTCTTTGGGATGGGCCTTGCCGGCCACCACGATTTGCACCGGCATGTCCTTGTTCAGCAGAATTCTTTTCAGACGCTCTACATCGCGAAACAGAAGCGTGGCCCGCTTGTAGGTGGCGAAGCGGCGCGCGAAACCGATGGTGAATACGTTGGGATCGAGCGCCTCGCCGGAATGCCGCAGCTCGGCGGCCGAAGCCTTGCGCCGCAGCGCCGAGATTTGCTGCTGCCCGCGCACAAAATTCACCAGGCGCCGTTTGCGCCGGCGGTGCACTTCGAACAACTCCTCGTCCGGTATGTCGATCACCTGCTCCCAGATCGCGGGGTCGTTGAACCGCTCCCGCCAGTCCGGTTCGAGGTACTGATCGTAGAGACCGGCCAGATCGCCGTTGAGCCAGCTCGGCACGTGCACGCCATTGGTCACCGACGTAATCGGCACTTCCCAAACCGGCAACTGCGCCCACAGGTCGTGGAACATTTCCTGGGAGATCTCCCGGTGCAGGCGGCTTACGGCATTTCGATAAGACGACGTGTTGAGCGCCAGCACCGCCATCGAGAAGCGTTCGTCGCGGTCGAACGGATTGCGGCGCCCGAGCGCCATCAACTGCTGAAAGTCCACGCCGAGGTCTGAACAATAACCCGAAAAATAGTGATACATCATGCCCGGATCGAACAGGTCGATTCCCGCCGGCACGGGCGTATGGGTGGTGAACACGTTGCTTGCCCGGGTGGCTTCCACGGCCTCGTCGAAGCTGAGCTTGTGCTCTTTCATGTAGACCCGAATCCGCTCCAGCGCCAGAAACGCGGAGTGCCCTTCGTTCATGTGAAAGACGGTGGGCTCGAGCCCCATCGCCTCGAGTGCCCGGATGCCGCCGATTCCCAGAACGATTTCCTGGCGGATACGAGTATCGTTGTCGCCGCCGTAGAGCGAATCGGTGATGTCCCGGTCCTGCGGCAGCTCGTTTTCCGGGATGTTCGTGTCCATCAGGAACAGCGTGATCCGTCCCACCCCGATCTTCCAAACCTGCACGTACACGTCGCCGGTGGGCAGGTTCACGGTGACGCGCAGGTCCTTGCCCGCCGCGTCCTTCACCGGGGTCACGGGAAGCGTGTAGAAATCGTTCATCGGATACCGCTCCTGCTGCCAGCCGTCCGGGTTCAGATATTGCCGGAAATATCCTTGCTGGTAGAGCATGCCGAGGGCGATGAGCGGATAATCCTGATCGCTGCAGGATTTGAGGTGGTCGCCGGAGAGGATTCCAAGACCGCCGGAATACACCGGCAAACACTCCGTCAGTCCGTATTCCGCGGAGAAATAGGCGATCAGCTTTCCATCAAGTGGATCGCCCTTGTGCGTGCGCGCATCGTAGGCTTCGCACGCCATGCGGTACAACGCCAGGTAGCGCGGATCCGCGGCGGCCTTTTCGAGCGTCGCCTGAGAAGCTCTCCCCAGCATCAGAACCGGGTTATAGCCGCAATCGCGCCACAACGCCGGATCCAGGCGGCGAAACACCGCCCTCACGATCGGTTCCCAACTCCATAAGAGGTTGTGCGCCAACTCGCTCATGCGGGCCAGAGAGGCGGGAAGAACCGGCCGGACTAAAAACTCTCGTAAAGGCTGTATATGGAAAGGCATACTGCAGGAGCTAACCTTTCAAGATAGCAAATCGGCGGGTATTGGTTCTCACAATAGGGCCGCGGCGCTAATCGAATTTCGGCCGGCTTGTTAAACTTTTAATAGCGCACCCTTTATGAATACCCCCCAGGAGCGCCGGAAGGCGCTCGCCGAGATCCTCGCCGAACGTGTCCTCATTATCGATGGGGCCATGGGCACCATGATCCACCAGGCGCCGCTTTCGATCGAGGCCGACTACCTGGGGCGCGAAAACTGTCCGGAGATTCTGAACGTCACCCGCCCCGACGTCATCGGCGGCATTCATGCGCGGTATCTCGAAGCCGGCGCCGACATCGTCGAAACCAACTCCTTCGGCGGCGCCGCGATTGCCCTGGCCGATAACAATCTGGCCGGCCGCGCCTACGAGCTCAATTTTGCCGCGGCCCAGCTCGCGCGCCAGGCCGCCGACCGATACTCCACCGCCGCGAAGCCCCGCTTCGTCGCCGGCTCCATCGGACCGACCAATAAAGACATCAACATCCAGGGCACTATCGGGTTCGACCGCCTGCGCGGCGATTACTACGTCCAGGCCAAAGCCTTGGTGGAAGGCGGCGCGGATTATCTGCTGATCGAGACCGCGTTCGATACCGGCAGTTTGAAAGCCGGGCTGGTGGCGATCGACCAGTTGCGCCGCGACCTCGGCTTCGACATTCCCGCGGCGGCCTCCGTCACCATCGAACGCACCGGAACCATGCTGGCCGGCCAGGCCATCGACGCGCTCTACGCCTCCATCGCCAATCACGACCTGTTGGCCGTGGGCATGAACTGCGCCACCGGGCCGGACCTGATGACCGACCACATCCGCACTCTCGCCGAAATCTCGCGCTTCCCGATTTCCTGCTATCCCAACGCAGGTCTGCCCGATGCGGAGGGCAAGTTCCCGGAAACGCCCGAATCGCTGGCCGCGCAACTGGAAAAATTTCTGAACCTGGGTTGGCTCAACATCGTCGGCGGTTGCTGCGGCACGACCCCCGCCCACATCCGCGCCATTGCTCAAATGGCCGAGGGGAAACGTCCGCGCGCCCTACCCCAGCCTTCTCACCGCGTTTATTATTCCGGCATCGAGCTGGTGGAGGCCGAAGACGCCAATCGTCCCCTCATCGTCGGCGAGCGCACCAACGTCATCGGTTCCCGCCTGTTCAAGAATATGGTCGCCGCGGAAAAGTGGGAGGAGGCCACCGAGATCGCGCGCTGGCAGGTACGCAACGGCGCTCACGTGGTGGATGTGTGCCTGCAATCCGCCGATCGCGACGAGCTCGCCGATATCCCGCCCTTCTACGCGAAGCTCATTCGCAAGATCAAGGCGCCAATCATGATCGACACCACCGATCCCCGGGCGGTCGAGCTGGCCCTCACCTATTGCCAGGGCAAGAGCATCATCAACTCGATCAACCTCGAAGACGGCGAAGAAAAATTCGAGCGCATCTGCCCCATCGCCAAACGCTACGGCGCGGCCCTGGTGGTGGGCTCGATCGACGAGGATAAGCTCCAGGCCCAGGCTTTCACGCGCGAGCGCAAGCTGGCCGTGGCCGAGCGCTCCTTTAAGCTGCTCACCGAAAAGTATGGCATCCCGGCGGAAGACATCGTCATCGACCCGCTGGTATTTCCCTGCGCCACCGGCGACGCCAACTATATCGGCGGCGCGGTGGAAACCATCGAAGGCATCCGCCTGGTGAAGGCCAGCCTGCCCTACGTCAAGACCGTGCTCGGAATTTCCAACGTCAGCTTCGGTCTGCCGGCGGCCGCGCGCGAAGTGGTGAACTCGGTCTTCCTTTATTACTGCACCAAGGCCGGGCTCGACCTCGCCATCGTCAATGCCGAGAAGCTGGAGCGCTTCGCCTCCATTCCGGAGCACGAACGCCGCCTGGCCGAGAACCTGCTGTTCAATTCGCCGCCGGTCGATTCCGAGGACGAGGCGCTGCGCACCGCGCCCGAGGATTGGCGCGCGCAGAGCCAGGAACAGAAGGCCGCCATCAATCAGTTCCACATCGCTGCCATCGCCGAGCATTTTCGCAAAGCCGGCAAGCGCACCCGCGCCAGCGCCGAGGAGTTGCCGCTCGACGAGCGCCTGGCCCGCTACGTCATCGAAGGAACCAAGGACGGCCTGATTGCCGATCTCGACCGCAAGCGTGCCGAAGGCGCCAGCCCGCTCGCAATCATCAATGGCCCGCTGATGGCCGGCATGAGCGAAGTGGGGCGCCTGTTCAACAACAACGAGCTGATCGTGGCCGAGGTGCTGCAATCGGCCGAAACCATGAAGGCTTCGGTGAACCACCTGGAACAGTTCATGGAGCGCGCCGAGACCAGTACGCGCGGCAAAGTTGTCCTCGCCACGGTCAAGGGCGACGTCCACGATATCGGCAAGAACCTGGTCGAGATCATTCTCGCCAACAACGGCTACACCGTGATCAATCTCGGCATCAAGGTGCCGCCCGATGCGCTGATTCAAGCGTTCCACGAGCACCACCCGGATGCCATCGGCCTTTCCGGCTTGCTGGTGAAGAGCACGCAACAGATGGTAGTGACCGCCGGCGACTTGCGCAGCGCCGGAATCGAGGTGCCGCTGCTGGTCGGCGGCGCCGCGCTCAGCGATAAATTCACCCGCACGAAGATCGCGCTGGCTTACGGCGAAGCCGTCTGCTACGCCAAGGACGCCATGACCGGCTTGAGCCTGATGAACCGGCTCATGGACCCCGCCGAGCGGCCCGCAGTCCTGGCCAGCCACATGGCCGAGGAATCCCCCGCCGCAACCGCCGTTACCGAAGCGCCCGTTCCGCTCACCACCCGGCGCAGCTCCAAGGTGCGCACCGCGATTCCCATTCCGCCGGCTCCGTACCTGGACCGCAAAGTGCGCGACCTGCCGCACCTCGCCGAAGTGTGGAGCTACATCAACCCCTACATGCTCTACGGCCGCCACCTGGGCTACAAAGGCAATTTCGAAAAAGCGCTGGCCGAACGCGAGCCCAAAGCGCTGGAGCTATACCACCAGATCGAAGAAGTGAAACAGGCAGCCCTTGAATTCATGCAGGTGAAAGCCGTCTGGCGATACTTCGAAGCCGAACGCGATAGCAACGCCGTCAATCTCTTCGCCCCCGGCTGCCCCGGCCCCGTACATACCTTCCGCTTCGGGCGCCAGAACAAGTCCGACGGTTTGTGCCTGAGCGACTATATTCTCGATGCCGAAGACGGCCGCCGCGATCACCTGGCGCTATTCGTAGTCACCGCCGGCGCCGGCATCCGTGAGCGATCGGAAGTTTGGAAACAACGCGGCGAGTTTCTCAAAGCGCATGCCATTCAAGCGCTGGGCATCGAGACCGCCGAGGGCGCCGCCGAATGGCTGCATCGCCGCATTCGCGAAGATTGGGGCTTTCCCGATCCGCCCACCCTCACCATGCACGACCGCTTCACCTCGCAATACCGCGGCAAGCGCTATAGCTTCGGCTATCCCGCCTGCCCGAACTTAGACGACCAGCAAGGCATCTGGAAGCTGCTCAACCCCGACGAAATCGGTGTGCACCTAACCGAAGGCATGATGATGGAGCCGGAAGCCAGCGTCAGCGCGCTGGTGTTCCACCATCCCGATTGTGCGTATTTCACGGCGGCGGAATAGCGGATCGCAAACGTGGCGCGCGCACTCTTGCGTGCCGTGTCGAGACTTTTCTCGACACGTTCTTGCGCGCCAAGTAATCCACCTCGAAGCCTGTGAGATACGCAGGCGAGGCAGGTGGACGACGACTTTGGGCCACAGCCAAAACCCGCTCCAACGACTCCCTTGCCGCCTCGCCATACTCGACCTTCATCGTGAACGCTTGGCGTTCTTTGTCTTGGCCGGCTTCTTGAGTTGCCTCTTCAAATGGGCGATCATTTCATCGGCCGTATCGAATGGACCGTGAAACGGACCCTTTTCGGCATCATTGAGCTGTTTGTCGATAACGCGCCGTTGCGCTGGCGTGTACTCGTTGTCGGCCCTCAGAAGCTTGGGCAGGACGTGATCACGGCTGCTAGCCTTACCGCCTATGAAGGGCACTCGCTGTAGTCCTCAAACTCCCACTTTCCGAGGCGACTGAGCTGGGAAGCGAGGTCTTGCCATGTTTCCCCGCAACAGCGCGACGCAAAACCAGCAATATACTCCTCCAGGGCCTGGTAGTCATATCTGAACACGATGAGATGGTGTCTGCCCAGGATAATGCCCGTCTCTGGGTATTTGCGCTTCAGCCATTCCGGGGTGCAAACCATTATGTCGAAGGATTCTTCGCCAAGGCCCGTCGCGGGACCGATCATAGCTTGCAAGGAGAAATCCGAAGTTATCAGCCTGCTCCGGGCTGTACCCTCGGAGGTCGTGAACGTCCGGACTATGAAGCCGCTTGAGCTTTGCCTGCATTCCCCGAAGACCACCGAATGCCCCTACCGCTGCCTTCCATTCTACTCCGCGGCACGTCGGGGGCTGGTGGATCTGGCGGCGGCCCTTGAGCGACTCCGCGGAACGAATTTCAGAGGGCGGGAGGAGATCTTCGAAGCTCTCCTGAAACGGTTTGAGGCGGATGAACGCGTGTGAGGAATCGCTCCTGCCGGGCGGGGTTGATCGGCCCGGGTCCCGCTTGCCTGACCGTCGATTTTCTCATCAACCGGCTTCACAAAAGACCCGTCCCAGCCGATAAGAAACGAGAAAGCGTTGTATGGCGACGCCAAAACAGTCCGTGACCGATCCCGAGATTATGCTGCCGGCCTTTACCATCCTGCTCCAGGGCCTGGCGGCAAATTCCGTCAAGGGCGACGCGGAGCAGTACCGGCAATTCCGCGCCAAGATGCAGAAGGTCATGGACTTGGATGGGATCCGCGACTATGCCGCGGAACTCACCATGAAGGCGGAAATCGCCATCAACTTTTTCCAGCACTATTCCGCCCGGACGAGCGAGTATTTCCAGTCCCAGTCCTCCGAGTTGCTCGCCGCCATCGACCTGCTGGTGGGCACGCTGGCGGATCTGGCGGTAGCTCAACCGGAGTACCTGAACCACCTGCGGGAAATCGCGCACCAGATGCACGCCGGGGGCGATGGAGCGGATATTCGCCAACGGAACGTCGAACTGGCGCAGTGCATTGCCGATATCCGGCAGGCCGCTGAGCGAGGACTGCACAGCCATCCCGATGCAGCCGGCCGCGATCCGGTTACCGATTTAGAACGCCGGGCCGCCGCCGAGGCGGCGCTGGTCGAGGCTTGCTCGTCCCAAACTCCTTCCTGCGTGGTAGTGCTGCAGATGGATCGTCTTCCGTTATACACGCGGCGTTATGGGCGTAATGTGGGAGACAAAGCGTTGCGCTTTTTCGCGGACACGGTGAAGCGGTTCTTCGCGTGTGAGGGCTCGCTTTACCAGTGGGCCGCGTCGGTGCTGGTGATGCTGCGGCCTGGACCGGTGGACAAAGTATTGCCCGAAGTGCGGCGGGCTCTCGAATCGCGCTTGCAGTTCGACTGCGAAACCAGCTCGCGCCATCTCCTGCTCTCCATCGATGCGATCTGGTGGGCGCTGCCCATGATGGTGGATCCCCGTTTGCTGGTCAACAAGATCGATTCGCTGGTCGGCGGCTGAGCGACTCTCACCCTCGCGTTTTCACAAGTGCCATTGCTGCCCGATCCGTTCGGCTCCAAGACGCGGCTCGCGGCTCAAGGCAAAGGTCTGATGATGGACGGCCAGAATCCGGCCGGCCCTCCTCTCATCAGAACCCGGCCCGCCAACCATTGCCTTGAACACCTTGCACGTTAGGCTCGCGTACATACATAATGTAAATATGTCCAAATGAACTGCACTTGGGACCTGAAGAAGAATCGACGTAACATTGCCCTCCACGGCATTGCATTCGAGGACGCCGCCAAGATCTTCGAAGGCCCCACGCTGGAGAGGTTGGATGACCGCTTCGAGTATGACGAGGTTCGGGTGTATGCGATTGGCGTTGTTAACGGGATTGAGGTCACGGTAATCTACACTGACGTGCCTCGCACCGAGCGCAGAATCATTTCGGCATGGAGAGCGGAACGACATGAAAGAGAAGCGTACTGGAAAAGCCGCGGTTAAGGAACGTACCGATTGGAACCGGCTCCGTTCCCTGAGCGACCCACAAATCCGGAGCGCCGTCCGGAGCGACCCGGAGGCGCGTCCGACGGACGCGGAGTTCTGGAAAAAGGCGCGCGTGGTCATTCCAGCGTCTAAGCAAACCATCACCATCCGCCTCGACGCCGATCTTCTCGAATGGCTACGGAAACAAAAGGGCTATCAAACGCGGATCAACGCCGTGCTCCGCACCTACATGGATGCAAATCTAACGTCCGGCCGGCCGGATTGAGCACGCCGCCGCTCGCCGGCGTTGCCGGAGGCCATCTCACATACTGATCTTGCCGTGGAACAGCAGGTCCTTCACGCGAAACTCCACCTGGCGTTCGGGGAAAGGCAGGCCGGCCAGGTACAGCACGAAGTCGACCGCCTTATCGGATTCCTTCACCCTCCGTGGAAAAACCAGGCGCAGAACGGGGTC
>JBEKYD010000055.1:0-30602 GCA_049511335.1 Bryobacteraceae bacterium
GGGCCTCCGGTTTTGGCTGCTTGGTTGACAGCAACAGCTTAACTCCGTGGGGCCCGCCTTCCAAACAAAATCAGGTGGTTTTGTTTTATTTCAACAACTTCGCTTCCTTTTGCAAGAGGCTCACGGCATCGAAAGCCGGTTTGGGACGATAGCGGGCGTCGAGCAACAGCGCGGCGCCGAAGCCGTGGTAGGTATGCGGGATCCAGGAATGGCCGTCGGACACGCCCCACACCTGAAAGGCGGTGCAGGCCGGCTGCGCGAGGCAGACACCCAGCACGCGCCGGTACACTTCCGCCTGGGCGGCCAGATCCGCGGCGGAGGCGTTGCCGCTGGCATCCACCGGAATGCGGACGTCCATCTCGGTGATGTGGATCTGGAGCCCGAGCGCGGCGACTTCCTTCATGTTCTGCGCCAGCTCGGCGGCGGTCGGATGGCGGCCCAAGGTCAAGTGGGTCTGGAATCCGATGCCGTGAAGGGGCACGCCGCGCGCCACGAAATCCTTGGCCAGAGCCAGCACCGCCGAGAACTTCGGGCCGGGAGCTCCGATCTCGTAATCGTTGTAAAAGAGTCTGGCGTCGGGATCGGCGGCATGAGCCAGGCGAAAAGCACGCTCGATATAGCCGGTTCCGGTAGCGCCGATGCCGGGGCGGTTGTGCCAGATGGAATCGCGCAGGGCCGGCTCGCCAGAGCCATGGGGATCGGCGAAGGCTTCGTTGACCACGTCCCACGCGAACACTTGGCTGCGATAGTGGCCGGCCTCAGCATCGATGTGGCGCTCGAAAATGGCGGCGATCTGGGCGGGCGTCGCGGTCTTGGCAAACGCGGTGAGCCATGCCGGGATTTGCTCATGCCAGCACAGATTATGGCCGCGGACCTTCATTCGGTGGGCCACGGCGAAGGCGACCAGCTTATCGCCGGCGGAAAAATCGAAGTTATCGGGAGCCGGTTCGATGGCGTCCCACTTCATGGCGTTTTCCGCTTCCAGCATGTTGAACTGGCTCGCCAGCGCCTCCGCATAGGCCGCATCGAGCAGCCGGTTGGGGCGCCCGTGCTCGTCGGCATCGGCCGCCGCGCCCACCAGCAGGCGATGCCCGGCAGCCTCGCGGAGCGTGGTTTGGGCCGGAAGCAGCGGCAGAAAAAGCGGCGACAGAGCGGCGAGGGCGGCTACTTTTCTCATTGCAGCGCCATCGTCAAGGTCACGCTGGCGCCCACCGAGACGCTCTCCGGGGTTTCGATGGGAGTTGCCGCTTGCAGGCGCGTGAACTCATTCATCGGCCGGATGGGCACGCCGCTGCTGGCTTGTTCCACCTGGACGACTTTGCCGAGGTGCAGGCCCAAGGCCTCGGCCATGGCTTGGGCGTTGGCGCGGGCACGCTCGGTGACCTGGCGCAGCGCCTCGGCTTGCGCGGGGCGCTGATCTTTGAGGCCGTATTGCAATTGTTGGACGCGGTTGGCGCCGTTCTGGGTGGCCGCGTCTATGGCCTTGCCGACTTCGGAAAGATCGGTCAAGGTCAACTCAATCGTGTTCGAAGCCGTGTATCCGGAAATTCTCGCCAGGCCCCCGTTCTTCGGGGTTTGATAGTTTGGATTCAGGGAATAACCGACGGTTTTCAGTTCGGCCGCCTTGCCGAGCAGGCTCTTCAACCGGTCAAGCGCCACTTGCAATTGGGTTGCGTTTTGCGCCGCGGCAGCCTGCGCGGTACTAGCCTGGGTCATTACCCCTATATCGATGGTTGCCTCGTCGGGCGCCGCATTCACCGTGGCCTCTCCGGAAGCCTTCACCACCGGGCTCTGCGCCGGCGACGGTGGCGTCTGTCCCGTGCATATCGTACCCGATACTATGCAAACCGACAGTGCAAAGACGCGCCGCATCGTATATCCGGTCTCCACCTTCCACCATTGTAGGACCTTGCGCGGGCGGCCAAACTCATTTTAAGATAACTATGTAACGTTACTCCGATTTGGGCAGGGAGTCAAAAGATGATCTATTCTCGGTCCGCCGAGTACGCGATTCGCGCTTTCGTACACCTTGCGCAGGTGCCCGAGGGCAAATACGCCATGGTGAAAAACATAGCCGAGCAGGAAAATATCCCGGCTCACTTCCTGGCGAAGATCCTGCAACAGTTGGCACGCAAGGGCTTGCTGCGATCGAGTAAAGGGCCGACGGGCGGTTTCGCCCTTCGCATCGACCCGGCCGACGTTCGGCTGCTCGACATCGTGGAAGCGCTGGACGGGTTGGCGCCCTACCAGCAGTGCGCTAGCGGCCTTTCGGAGTGTAACGACGAAATGCCCTGCCCGATGCACGATAGCTGGGTGAACCTCCGTTCGCGTATCATGGATTATTTGGGGCGGAATACCATCGCCGACTTGGCCAAGGCGCTCGAGCAGAAGAAGAAAACCCTGGCGGCAGCCGCCAGCAGACAGCGCAAAGCCGGGAAGCGGGCTACCGCTGCCAGACGGGCTTAATCGCCATTCCAACTCGATCCGACGGAGGCACGATGCAAAACTCGGTCCTCGTCCCCATGGTCGTCGAACAGACTTCCCGGGGCGAACGCGCGTACGATATTTATTCCCGGCTGCTCAAAGAGAACATTATCTTCCTGGGCACGCCCATTGACGACCAGGTAGCCAACCTCATCATTGCGCAGCTCCTGTTTCTCGAAGCCGAAGATCCCGAGAAGGATATTTCCATCTACATCAATTCCCCCGGAGGCTCGATCACCGCCGGTCTGGCCATCCTGGACACGATGGCATTTATCCGGCCCGACATCGTGACCATCTGCGTGGGGCAAGCCGCCTCCATGGCCGCGGTGCTGTTGGCCAAGGGCACCAAGGGCAAACGCTTCAGCCTGCCGAATTCGCGCATCATGATCCACCAGCCCTCCATGCAGGGATTGGCCGGACAGGCCGCCGATATCGACATCTACGCCCGCGAAATCCTGCGCATGCGTGAAATTTTGAACGGTATGCTGTCGGACGCCACCGGCCAGCCGGTGGACAAGGTCGCCAAGGACGTGGACCGGGATTATATTCTGGAGCCGGAACAGGCCGTCCAGTACGGCATGATCGACCGGGTGATCAGCAGCCGCGATCTGGTGCCGGTCGCGGTGAAAAGCTAGAATCCGAGCCACAGATGAACACAGATAAACACAGATAAGAACCAGGGCAGTTACGAAGGTTTTATCTGCGTTTATCTGTGTTCATCTGTGGCTCAAATTGTTTTTCGCTTCTTTTCGTATGAGTCCCGCAAGATTCTTCATCACGCTCGGCCTCTTGGCCGTCTCGGCCGCCCCGTTGCTTGCCGAGTCCCCGCTGACGCTCTGGTATCGCCAGCCCGCCAAAATCTGGGTGGAAGCGCTGCCCGTGGGCAACGGCAAGCTCGGCGCCATGATTTTCGGCGGCGTGGCGCATGAGCGCATTCAATTCAACGAGCACACCGTCTGGACCGGCTCGCCCCACGACTACGCGCACAAAGGCGCCTACCGATCGCTCGACAAACTGCGCCAGCTCTTGTGGGCCGGGAAGCAGAAGGAAGCCGAGGATCTGGCCATGAAGGAATTCATGTCCGAACCGCTGCGCCAAAAGGCATATCAGGCTTTTGGCGACCTGCTGCTCGATTTTCCCGGCATCGACGAAAGCGCCGCCACCGATTATCGCCGCTCGCTCGACCTCGACACCGCCATTGCCGCGGTGGAATACCAGGCCAACGGCGTGACCTACCGGCGCGAGATTTTTGCCAGCTACCCCGCTAAGGTAATCGTGGTCCGGCTCACCGCCAGCCGCCCTGGCAGCGTATCGTTTTCCGCGGGGTTCCAATCCGCGCACCAGGGTTCTACCGTCTCCGTATTGGGCGATGGCGACCTGGTGATGGATGGGCAAGTGGAAGACGGCGCGATCCGCTTCGAGGCGCGCTTGGACGTCGCGATCCAGGGCGGCCGCCGCGACACCAAAGACGGCCGCGCGGTGGTGGAAGGCGCCGACTCGGCTACGCTCGTGCTCACCGGCGCCACCAATTTCGTCGACTACAAAGACGTTTCCGCCGATCCCAAGGCGCGCAACGCGCGCTATCTGGTGGCGGTCCATACCAAGTCCTATGACACTCTCCGCGCCGAGCACGCCGCCGATTACCAAAACCTGTTCCGGCGCGTGTCGATCGATCTGGGCACGTCGCCGGCCGCAGCCAACCCCACCGGCCAGCGCATCCGCGATTTCGCCGCCGGCCACGACCCCCAACTGGTGGCTCTCGTCTTTCAATACGGCCGCTATCTGCTGATTTCCTCCAGCCGCCCCGGCGGCCAGCCTGCCAATCTGCAAGGTCTTTGGAACGAATCCAACGCGCCTCCCTGGGACAGCAAATACACCACCAATATCAACACCGAAATGAACTACTGGCCAGCGGACGAAACTAACCTTGCCCCGTGCGAAACACCCCTGTTCGCGGCCATGAAGGATCTGGCTGTCTCTGGCGCCATCACGGCCAAAGAGCAATACAACGCGCGCGGTTGGGTCTTGCATCATAATTTCGACCTGTGGCGCGGCACCGCTCCTATCAATGCGCCCCACGATGGCCTGTGGCAGCCCGGCGGCGCATGGCTCGCGACCACGCTATGGGACCACTACCTGTTTTCCGGCGACCGCGAATTCCTCCGCGACACCGCTTACCCGCTGATGAAAGACGCAGCGCTGTTTTTCGTCGACACGCTCGTCAAAGATCCGAAATCCGGCTACCTGATCACCGGTCCCAGCAATTCCCCCGAACAGGGCGGCCTGGTGATGGGTCCGACCATGGACCGCGAGATCGTTCGCAGCTTGTTCGGCGAGGTCGTGGCCGCCAGCCGCATCTTGAACGTGGATCCGGATCTGCGCGCGCAGCTTTCCGAAATGCGCCCGCGCATCGCGCCGCACCAAATCGGCCGCTACCACCAATTGCAAGAGTGGATGGAAGACGTGGACGATCCGCACAATCAGCATCGCCATGTCTCGCACCTTTGGTCCGTATATCCAGGCGCGGAAATCACCCCCTACGGCACCCCGGACCTGTTCGCCGCCGCGCGGCAGTCTTTGATTTATCGCGGCGATGAAGCCACCGGTTGGTCGCTGGCGTGGAAGTTGAACCTTTGGGCCCGTTTTCTCGATGGCGAACACGCGTATCGCATTCTCCGCAATCTGATCGCGCCGGCAGCGGACAGAGCGCCGGGTGTGGCGGCGCACGCCGGCCTGTTTCCGAACCTGTTCGACGGCCATCCGCCGTTTCAAATCGACGGCAATTTCGGAGCGACCGCCGGCATTACCGAGATGCTTCTCCAAAGCGACGATCCGCACGGCGCCCCCACCAGCCTTACGCCTGCCGAAACGGGCGATGCCGCGTTTCTCACGATACTGCCGGCCTTGCCCAGCGCCTTCCCCACCGGAAGCGTGACCGGACTGCGCGCGCGCGGAGGCGTGGGTGTGGATCTGGAATGGCGCGACGGCAAGCTGACTAAGGCAACCCTCCGCCCCAACGCGTCAAAGCCCGTGACCCTGCGCTACGACGGCCGCGAAGTCACTTTCGAAGCGCAAGCCGGCAAAACCTACGAAGCGGGAGCGGATTTGAAAGTCCGTCCGTAGCGCGTGCGATCTTGTCGCCGGTGCTTTTTTCTTACAACTCCGACAGCACGTCGGCCGCGTGCCCCGCCGCCTTCACCTTGGCGTAGATCTTTTCGATCTTGCCGTCCGGGCCGATAACGAAGGTGGTGCGCTCAATGCCCATCACCTTCTTGCCGTACATGTTCTTCTCTTTCCAGACGCCATAGGCTTGCGCGGCGGTTTTTTCTTGGTCGGCCAGCAGCGGAAACCCCAGCCGGTATTTGGTTTTGAATTTCGCTTGCGCGGCAGGGGTATCGGGCGAAACTCCCACCACCGCCGCTCCTTTGCGGGTGAATTTCTTCAAATGTTCGCCAAACTCGCAAGCTTCCGTGGTGCACCCCGGGGTGTCCGCCCTGGGGTAGAAATACAGCACCAGCCGCTTCCCCTTCCAATCGGCAAGGTGAAAGGTTTCGCCCGCGTCGGTCTGCAGTTGGATATCGGGAGCCGCATCGCCTACTTTCAGCATGATGGTTCACCTCAGCTTGTTCTTGAAAAGTTCCGTCACCACGGCAACGTTGGCCTGGCCGCGCGTCTGCTTCATGACCTGCCCCACCAGGAAATTGATCACGGTTGTCTTGCCGCCTCGATACTGTTCGACTTGCTTCGGGTTGGCGGCAATCACGGCGTCGATTACTGTTTCGAGCGCGCCGCTGTCGCTGATCTGCGCCAGCCCTTCGCGCTCCACGATCGCCGCCGGCGCGTTCCCGCTCGAGTACATCTTCGGAAAAATCTCTTTGGCCAGTTTGCCCGAAAGCGCTCCCGAACCGATCAGTTTCACAAGCTCTCCCAAGTGCCTGGCACTCACCGGCGATTCGCCGATTTCCTTGCCGTCGGCTTTGAGCGCCCCCATCAACTCGCCCATCACCCAATTGGCGGTGGTTTTCGGATCGCCCGCAATCGCCGCGGCGGTTTCGAAATAGGCGCTGGTGGCGCGGTTCTGCGTCAGCACCGCGGCGTCGTACTCCCGCAGCCCGTATTCCGCCGCGAAACGCGCCCGCATGCGCGCAGGCAACTCCGGCAACGCCGCGCGCAGCTCATTCAGGCGCACTTCGCCGACCTCGAGCGGCATCAGGTCGGGCTCCGGAAAGTAGCGATAGTCGTGCGCGCTTTCCTTGCTGCGCATGCCCACGGTTTCGCCCGCATCGGGATCGTAGAGCCGCGTTTCCTGCTCCACCCGGCCGCCGCTTTCGACGAGCGCTACCTGCCGCGCAATTTCGTAATCGAGCGCCTCCTTCATAAAACGGAAGGAATTCAGATTCTTGATTTCCGCCTTGGTGCCGAACTTCTCCGCGCCCTTCAAGCGCACGCTGACGTTGGCGTCGCAGCGCAGATGGCCCTTTTCCATGTCGCAGGAAGAGACCTCCAGGAATTCCAACACCTGTTTGACCTCGGTCATGTAAGCGTAGGCTTCCTCCGAGCTGCGCATGTCCGGCTCGCTGACGATTTCGATCAGCGGCGTGCCGCTGCGGTTCAGGTCCACGTAGGAGAAACGATCGGAATCGCGGAAACCTTCGTGGATGCTCTTGCCCGCGTCGTCTTCCATGTGGACCCGCGTCACCCCGATGCGCCGCCGCTCGCCCGAGGCCACAATGTCCACCCAGCCGTGTTCGGCGAAGGGTTCGTCATATTGCGAAATCTGGTAGCCCTTGGGCAGATCGGGATAGAAATAGTTCTTGCGCGCGAATCGCGAGTGCGTCCGGATGGTGCAGTTCAGCGCCAGCCCGGCTTTCACCGCCAGCTCAACGGCGACGCGATTCAGCACCGGCAGCGCGCCCGGCAGCCCCAGGCAAACCGGGCAAACGTTGGTGTTCGGAGGCGCGCCGAAGCTGGTCGGGCAGCCACAAAAGATTTTCGTCGCCGTAGCCAGTTGCGCATGCACTTCCAGACCGATCACCGCCTCGTAGCGCGCAATCATTTCCGGCGTAGCCAAAACAGGAGCGGACGTGGACATCAGCTTTCATTGTCGCGCAAAAAGCGGGGCAGGCTTCCTGGGCCTGCAGCTAGAAGTCGGAAGTCAGAAGTCAGAAGCAGGAAGCGCACGGCGCCGCCTTTATTCTGTCTTCTGACTTCTGTCTTCCGCCTCCTGGCCCGCCAGTTCTAACCTCGCGTCAGCTCGTACACCGTGATCTCCGGCGGCGCCCCAATTCGAATCGGTACGCCGATGGTGCCGATGCCGCGATTGACGTAGAGCTGGCCGCCCGGCCTCGAAAACCAGCCGGCCACGTACGGTGTCACCAGGCGGCTGGGCGCGATTTCCGGGCTGATGAACTCCAGCGCCGCCTGCCCGCCGTGCGTGTGTCCCGCCATGCTCAGGTCGATTCCCAGCTCCGCCGCGCGGCCGAACGTGTCCGGATTGTGGCTCAGCAGAATATTCACCCGGTCCCTCGCCACCAGCGGTTCGATGTCCGCCAGCAGATGTTTCACCGGGGCCGATGGCCCGAACCTCCGCTGGCTCTCAAAATCCACCCCGATCAAGTTCAGCTCTTCCCCACGGCTTCGAATGGGCACGGCCTCCGCGCGCAGAATCCGGATTCCCACCCGCCGGAACAGCTCCGCGATCGAATTTTCTACTCCGGCCCAGGCATCGTGGTTGCCCAGAGAGCCGTACACGCCAAACGGCGCGCGCAGCCCCGCCAGCGCTTCCACCACGGCGTATTGCGTGCCCGGGTCGAATGTTACGTAATCGCCAGTGAGGACGATCAGGTCCGCTTTGAGCTGGTTGGCGATGGCGGCGAATTTGTGAATCTCGCCGGCAGGCATGAAGGGGCCGATGTGAATATCCGACAACTGGCAAATGCGAAACCCCTCGAAAGCGGCGGAAAGGCGCGGCAGGTGGATTTTGGGCGACGTGGTTTCCAGATTGAGCCGGCCGTACAACAGGCCGTAGGCGCCGGCCACAAACGGCGCGCCTGTGGCTATGGCCGCGGTCCGCTCCAGAAAATGCCGCCGCGCCGGCGATTCGATCCCGCTAGCGCCAAATCGCGATCGCAACTTCCGCACCGCTGCCGCGATTCCTCGCGGCACGGCCAGCAAAAGCACCAGAAGGAATGCAACCAGCGAGCTGGCGATCCACCAGCAAAGCGGCGCCGATAATAAGACGTCCGGCGCGCTCAGCTTTACCGGAGTGAAGCGCCCTCCGATCAGGCCGGTATAATAGCCGAAAGCCGAAAGGTAGAAAGCCAGCATCGCTCCACACACCGCGAGCCGCGGCCCGAGCGAGCGTATCCGCCGCCGGGCTAATTGCAGCCCGCGAATCGCCCAATAGATCTGGCTGGCTAATAAGATCGCTAAAACGGTGGGAAAGATCAATACCGTTATTGTGACATGCCGGGTAGCGCGGACTCCCAGCCCGCGCTACTGAACATACACGCGCGATGGACCCTCTATCTTTAAGCCGGGGCGCACCACCGGCACGGATGTCTTGCCCTCCCGGATGCTCAGGTCGCCCGCTGCCAGATCGGCCGGCACATTGCCACCCCGGTGAACCGGCTGAACGGTGACTACCATTTGAGCGGGTACGCCAGCGGCACTTGGTGCGGAAGCCCACATCCCCGCACCGCCCGCCGCTAGTATCATCGCGGCCATTATGCTCTGTTTTCGGTTTCCCATCCCGGCACCTCGCTGTTGTCTTCTATACAGTTGGATGCCGGCCTGAAGGTTGCGGTTACCGCCAGGTGTCTTCAGAACTCGGTTGCATGCGCCGCCGCCGGCTTGGGAAAATCGTTGAAGTTCAGAATCGCGTTGGCCAGCATGTTGAACTCGCCCAGGTTTTGCCAGCGATAGCAGGGATTGGTAGCGAACAGGATCACCCGGCCGCGCTCCACCGGGACGTCCACCACCGCCGGCCGGTTACGCGTCTCCGCCACACCCTTGGCGAAACCGCTCAGGACGGAAGCGTCCGTGCCTTCGAACTGCATCAGTACGCCGCGCCGGCTATCCGCCCCCGCTACCCGCAGCAGCGGGCCGCCCGCGTAACGCACCGGCATGGTGGTCCCGGAATAACCGTAGAAAATCGGATGCTCCGGCCGCAGAATGCGCGCCTCCACAATCGGGCCCGGGGCATAGAATTGCGGGCTGGGGCGCGCCGCATCGATGTTGCGCGCGAGGCCGAATTCCGCCGGAAAGTAGCTGGCCGTGCCCAGCGTAATCAACACTCCGCCCTCGCGCACGAACTTCTCCAGCTCCACCACCCCTTCGAGGCCCATGCCGCCCGTGATATCTTCCGACTCGCCGTACATTCCCAACGACGGAAACTGCGGCGTCTTGTCGTAGGCGATCGCCTTGCCCTTCGACTCGATATCGAATACCAGCGATTTGCCGCTTCCCCGGCCCTGCGCCGGCATCACGATCACGTCATAGCTCGCGCGCAGGCTCCCCTTGCGCACCCGTTCCTTGTAAATCAAATCGTACGGAATCTCGAAATGGTCGAAGCCGTAGCGCACCCAACCCACGTCTTGCGTGTTGCTCCAGGTCGAATACATAGCCAGGCGGGGCAGATCCAACTCGTGTTTCGGCACTTCCGGCGTGGACGCAAGCGCCACCGCCGTAAGCCCCAACTTTTCCACTTCCGACCTTGCCCGCGCACTGTCTTCCACCAGCATGGTCCCCGCCGGAAGCTCCGCTCCATTCGCCGTCGCCGCTTGTTCAATGGCCTGAAACTTCAGATCGTGCAAGCGGTAGCGCAGCGTGATCAGCGCGTTCGCCCCGTTGTCGAGCACCCCCAGCAACGGCCCATCGCCTTTCACCGTGCCCGCGACTTGCATCGTATCCACCGGGTCTACCGGGACATCCAGAATCGCCCGGTCGGCAATCTCGTCCACTTCGGCGTGCGACATCAAACCCATCGTCCAGGCGGCATCGTCGTAGGTGCGCAGGTTGGGGTCGGGATACTTCTGCACTTCCAGCAGAATCTTGGCCAGCCGGCCATAAGGCTGGTTTCGTTTCACAATCAACGATCCCGCCGGATAGGTTCCCTCCCGCAGTTTCACTTCGCTCTTGGCGCGTCCCACTTCAATGCCCTGCAGGCGGAGCACGTTGACGATGAACGCCACACGCGTCATATCCTTCTGCCCGGCAGGCAGCACGTAACCGAACGGCGCTTCCGTCTTGCCGGACTCCACCGAATGCAGGCTCTTGCGGTAGAAGTTCTCGAGAACGGTTTGCGGGAAATTGCCGGTCAGCTCCAAGGCCGAGAGCACCGCGGTTTCCATGTAGTTGGTGTTATTGCGCATCGACCAGACCACCTGGTGGTATGCCGGCAGGGGCCGATACCATTCCCGCGCGGTCATGCCGCCGCCGCGCCCGCCCGCCGGCTCCGGCGGACCACCCTCGGGGCCGGCATCCACGTTGCGCTTCATCGTATTGGCGCCGCCGTTGCCGAAGGTCTCGTACATCCGCAGCATGCCGTTGTGGTTCGACGACATGAAACCAAGATACCCCGGCGACCACATATCCACGAAGGCATGGTCCCACACCCCCGGCATGCCGTAGCCGATCGTCTTAGTCATTTCGAAATTCGAAAACCACGGCAGCTCGGCATAGAGGATCGGGTCCAAGGTGGGGTTTTGCGGCGCCTGTCCGCTGAAGGTGTAGAGGAACGGCTCGGATTCATGCAGGTCGTGCATGATCGGCGGGTGCCACTCCAGGTAGAACTTCAGCCAGTTGCGCATGGTGACTTGGGAATAATTGATGTCGCGGTTATTGTCGTGGTAAATGTACTTGCCCCAGTAAGGCGGCGCCGGCTGCCGGTCGGCATCGCCTTCTTCGTTCAGCTTGTAGCGGTAATACCAGTCCACGTAGCGGTCCCGCCCGTCCGGCTCCGCGGTGGCGAAAATCATGACGATCACGTTCTTGCGGATCTGGTCGTACAGGGCGCCGTCCTCCGCCGCCAGACGATACGCCAGCTCCATCAACATTTCCGGCGGCCCGGTTTCGGCGCTGTGCAACCCTCCCATCAGCAGGTAAATCGGCTTGGCCTGCGCGATCACTCGATGCGCTTCCTGGTCGTCCAGCCCGCGCGGGTCGGCCAACCGCGCGAGATACGCTTTATACCGGTCGAGGTCGCGAATCGTCGCTTCGTCGGAAATAGCCACCACGACCTGCTCGCGGCCCTCATCGGTCTGGCCGGCTGAGAAAACCTTCACCCGCTTCGACGCGGCTTCGAGCGCCCGGTAGTAGCGGTAGATGTCCTTGGTGTAGGTGAGCTTTTTGGGCATGCCGATGTGGTAACCCAGTATGTCTTTGGGTTCCGGCACGGCCGCCGCCTTGGGTAGATGGTCCACCAACGGACTGGAGAATTCCGGCTTGGTGGTCCATTCCTTCACCAGCCGCGCGAATTCCTCGTCCTGCGGTTGCCCGCTATCGGCCAGCGTAACCAAAGCGGCCGTCACTGCCACAGCCGCGAAACCGATCGCCCGCGATATTTTCATCTGTTCTAGCTCCAGGGAAACAGGTAGATTCGAATGTAACATATGCAGGTGTTGCAGGCTGGGCTCGCGATAGAATATGGTCATGAGCACCACGTCTCTCATGCCAATTGAAGAGCATCTTCGCTTGACGGAGAAGCCTTACCGCGAATACCGGGACGGCGTGGTCTCGGCCAAGACAAAGCCTACCAAGCTCCACTCGATCGTCCAATACACCCTGCTGATGCTGCTTCGGGGTCGGGGTGTGCAGGCTTTGCCCGAATTGACGGTACGCATTTCGCCGACTAAGTACCTGGTGCCGGACGTCTCGGTGGCCGGTGACTTTCCAGGCCCTTACGCCACCGAGCCCGTGCTGCTCTGCTGCGAGATCCTCTCCCCGGAAGACCGCCTCGGCGCCATGCTCGGCAAGTGCGAGGAGTACCACGCCTGGGGCGTCCCGTTCTGCTGGGTCATCGACCCCGTCAAACGCACCGCCTGGGAATATCACGCCGCCGCGGAGCCTGAGCGTGTGACAGCGGAGAAGTGCTCACGCCTTCCAGCGCGGTCGCTGAAACCTACGATAAGGAGAAACTTTGCCTGGAGAACGGAGCCCAGGAATTCTGGGTTGTCGATCCGGACCGCCGCCAGGTGAAAGTCTCGACCCCGGACGGCCACACGCGCACCTTCCGCTTGGGCCAACAAATCCCTTTGCCGTTTTCCGGTCGCGGCCCCCGTTCGGCCACCGCGCCGCGCCCCCGCCGAGGCGCGTTGCCCATGTGCTTGTGGGCATCGATGAGGCCCGGCAGAACGGTGGCTTGGGAAAGATCGATCGCCTCCGCCCCAGCCAGGCTGACGAACCCGGCCTGCACGGCGGTGATTTTATCGTCCTTGATTAGAATCGAAACCTGCGAGCGCGGCGCGCCGCCGGAGCCATCGATCAGCCGGCCTGCGTGGATCACGATATCCCCGGCGAGCGCCCCGGCGGGCAGCAAGAGGCACAGCAGCGGTGCGACCGTTCGTTTCATGAAGTCCTCCTTAGTCTAGGTGGACTTCCACCAAGCATACTGGAAATCGGCAAGCCCGGGGCGGACGAGGGCATAGCCCCTTGCTCGTCCTCCTTGCTGCGCTTCAGAAGGGGGCGTGCCGAACTGGCAGAAGGGCATCTATCTGGCTAGCGAACGGTCCAAAAGAAAGCCGGGTAGCCTGCGCGCAAACTCAACGAAGAGTCCTCGATAAGTGGTATACGGAAGGTACAGCATGCCAGCCAGATCGCTGGCAGTGGTGATTGGCTCCGGTTTGTTATTAATTTTGACAGTCCGTTTGTTGCCGTAGTTGAAATAGAAATATGGCCTTCTCATGCCGATGGCCGCGCCGAGTTCGATGAGGACGTTCGGTCGTGCTTCAGTCTCACGATCGTCAAAGATCGAAAAATCGGCCGTGCGGATTCTCTCCAGGATAGTTTCGAACACGGAACCGTTGGGCATGTCGGAGTCGGAATAGAGGCTCGCGATTCTGTAAGGGCGTAGCACGGTTTGTAGGTTGTGGCGGAGATTCCTTGTGACGGCTGGCGTGAATCGGTGCCCGACAACCAGGCTTGGACCTGCTCGCGAACCTCCGCCAGATTCGTCACCGGCTACGCTGCCGAGAGCGCGACAAGTTCTTTCGCCTCAGCCGGCGAATAGCCTTCCCGAATGAGATTCCGCTCCAGAGCCTTTCTCCAGTGCGGTGTAGCCTCAATATAGCCGGCTCGCTTGGCAGGAGCGGTCTTACGAACCGGACTCCGGCGCGGGTCAACCCGCCGTGCGGTCTTGTTTGCCATGAAGGCGCTCTCCTTCTTCTACTTTGTCACAGTTTCCCGACTCGGCGCAAAGGTCCTGGAGCCCGCGCTGACGGTGCCATAGCCCTTTGCTCGCCCCCTTGCCTGGGACTACTCTGTATCTGATGTCCACCAGGCGCCGCACCTTTCTCAAGCAGTTGACCCTTGCCAGCGCAGTCCCTTCAGCCGCCGCGCAAACCTCACGCCCGGCATCGTCCGGGACGGCGTCGACCGCCGCTGGCGAAATCGCGTTCCCCCGCGTCTTTAGCGGGCGCAGCCTCACGGCCATCGCCTTTCCGCTCGGCGGTGTCTGCGCCGGGTGCGTGAGCCTGGGAGGGCGCGGACAGCTTCGCGATTGGGAGATCTTCAACCGCCCCGACAAAGGCAACGCACCTACCTATGCCTTTCCGGCCATCTGGGCCGAAGCCGGTAAGCGCAAGCCTGTCGCGCGCGTGCTCGAAGCGCGCATCCAGCCGCCGTTCGAGGGCTCTAGCGGGCTGGGCTCGCGCAATGCGCCCGGGCTCACGCGCCTCCGCTCGGCTACGTTCACCGGCGAATTTCCGCTGGCGCGCGTCGACTTCGCCGATTCCAGCCTGCCCGTTCGCGTCTCCCTAGAAGCCTTTTCGCCCTTCATCCCCCACGAACCCGACCAGTCCGGCTTGCCGATTGCCGTTCTGCGCTACCGGGTCACCAACCCCGGCGCGATCTCCGCCAAAGTCTCCATCGCATGGTCGATTGAGAATCCAACCGGCCGCGCGCAGAACAACGACACGCGCGTCAACGAATACCGAGCTTCCCAACGGCTCGCCGGTATTCTGATGACCAGCCCGGAACTCGCCGCCAACGACCCTCTCAAGGGCAGCTTCCTCGTCTCCGTACTCGATGCCGCCGGCGCCCGGGTCACGTACCTCCGCGGATGGGAGCGCGGCCGCTGGTGGAATTCGCCGATGTTCTTCTGGGACGACTTTTCGGCGGATGGCGAGCTCGGTCCCGAGTCGAAGGACCCCGGACCGGTGGGCGCGCTTTCGCTCGGCCGCACCATCGCGCCTGGCGCCCACGCCGATTACACCTTCCTTTTGGCCTGGCATTTTCCCAACCGCACTCCGCGCCGCTGCGGTTGGACCGCCGCGCCCGGCGATGAAGACGCCTTTCTGGGGAACCACTATGCAACGCGCTTCCCCGACGCCTGGGCCGCCGCCGAATACGCCGCTGAACACCTCGAAATTCTCGAGAAGAAGACGCGCCTGTTTGCCGCCCGCATGCGCGAGTCCACCATTCCGGCCGTCGTCAAAGACGCCGCCAGCGCCACTCTCTCCACGCTTGTCACCCCCGTCTGCTTTCGAACCGCCGACGGCGAATTTCACGGCTTCGAGGGCGCCAACGACCAGGCCGGTTGCTGCCACGGAAGCTGTGCCCACGTCTGGAACTACGAAACCGCGACCGCCCACATCTTCCCCAGCTTCGCCCGCTCGCTGCGCGGCTCCGCCTTCGGCTACCAGCTCGACAGCGCCGGCGGCATTCGTTTCCGCGAGCGCCTGCCCCACCGCGGCGACAGCTTCGGCTACGCCGCCGCGGATGGCCAGATGGGCCAGATCATGCACGCCTACATCGACTGGCGGCTATCCGGCGACACCGCGTGGCTACGCGAAATGTGGCCGCGCATTAGGAAGGCCATCGAGTTTGCCTGGGTTCCCGGCGGCTGGGACGCCGATAAGGACGGCGTCCTCGAAGGCGTGCAGCACAACACCTACGACGTGGAGTTCTACGGCCCTAACCCGCTCTGCGGCATCTTTTATCTGGGCGCCCTCCGCGCGGGCGAACAGATGGCCCGCGCCACCGGCGACGCCACCGCGGCGGCCGAGTACCGCGGCTTGTTCGAGCGCGGCGGCAAGTGGATCGACACCAACCTCTTCAACGGCGAGTTCTACATTCAGAGAATCCGCGGCGCCGCCAAGGACGGAATCGCGCCTAACCTCGTCGGCGACATGGGTTCCGCCAACACCGAAACGCCCGAATACCAGGTGGGCGGCGGCTGTCTGCTCGATCAGTTGATCGGCCAGTATCTGGCCGACGTCGCGGACCTTGGTCCGCTCGTCTCCCCCGCCAACATCCGCAAGACCCTCCAATCGATCTGGCGTTACAACTACAAGCCCACGGTTGCGGACCACGATTGCGTGGAACGCACCTACGTGCTCAACGATGAGGCCGCCCTCATGGTTTGCGACTACGGCAAGGCCGAGCGCCCGCGCGTCCCGTTCCCCTATTACGCCGAATCCTGGACCGGCCAGGAGTATCTGGCCGCGGCACTGCTGCTATTCGCCGGCATGACGCGGGAAGGCATCGAAGCCGTGCGCAACGTGCGGTCGCGATACGACGGCGAGCGCCGCAACCCATGGAACGAGCCCGAATGCGGCCATCACTACGCGCGCGCCATGTCGAGCTGGAGTACGCTTCTGGCCGCCAGCGGCTTCCGTTATCACGGCGGGGAGCGGTCCATCGCCATCCATGCCGAACCGGGCTTCCGCTGTTTCTGGAGCACCGCCACGGGTTGGGGAATCTTCCGCGTCACCGCGGCCGGCGCCACCCTGCGGGTCGATCACGGCTCGCTCCTGGTGCGCACCGCTACCGTCAATGGGAAGAAGTCTACACCCAACGCCAGCATCGCCGAAGGCGAGGAATTGGCCCTGTGAAGCTGATCGTCGCAGTGGTCGGCGGTTTTCTGGGCGCCGGCAAGACCACCCTCATCGTCGCCGCCGCGCGCCTCCTGCGCCAGCGCGGCCTGCGCGTGGCCGCCATCCTCAACGACCAGGGCGATGACTTGGTCGACACCCGCTACGCAGGCGCCATGGGTCTCGACTGCGACCAGGTCACCGGCGGCTGCTTCTGCTGCCGCTTTCCGGATCTCGTGGAGGCCGCCGAACGCCTGCTATCGTCGGAGCCGGATATCATCTTCGCCGAAGCCGTCGGCAGTTGCACGGATATCGTAGCCACGACGCTGCGCCCGCTTCTTCGCGACTATGGGGACCGTTTCCGCGTGGCCCCGCTGACCGTGGTCCTTCACCCCCAGCGTAATTTCGACAACTCCGATCTCGACTTCCTGTACCGCAATCAATTGGCCGAGGCCGACCTGGTGTTTGAGCGCGGTCAGAGCGTTTCCGCCTGGCTCGACCGGTTACTCTCTGGGGCGGTTCCGGCCGGCGCCAAAACCCTGGACATAGATTATGCGCGCTACGCCGAGGCCGAAGCCGCGCTGGCATGGCTCAACGCCCGCGTCAGCGCGCACGCCACCCCACCGATCTCCGCCCCTATGCTGGTAGGTCCGCTGCTGGACCGCCTGGCGCCGCGCATCCACATTGTGCACCTGAAGCTGTTCGCGCAATCGGAAACTGGCTACCTGAAGGTCGCGCTCACCGGCAACGGCCAGGAGCCGATGGTGGAAGGCGCGCTCGACGCCTCGCCTTCCGCCAGGCACGAAATTCTCTTGAACGTGCGCGCGTTGGACGACCCAGCCCGGTTGCGCGCCATCGTGGAGCGCGAATGCGCCGCGTTGCCGGCGCGCCTGACCTGGCAAAAGGTGCAATGTTTCCGCCCATCCCAACCGGTGCCCTACCACCGCATGAGCGGCGGTGCTCCTACGTATTCGTAGGGCGGACGCCCTCGGCCGCGCGCGACCCCCTGGTCGCGCATCGGCTTGTCTGGCAACCTGATTCCAGGGCGGAAGAGCGGGACGAGCGCGTCCCGCGCGGACCAGGGGGTCCGCCCGACTACCGCCGAGTCCGGCCCTTGGGACAGGTATGCGGCATTAGCCTCAGAGGCTGCGCCACGTCTTCAGGCCCGAAACCATGGCCTTGCCTACCTCTTGCTGCCCGGCAGTCCCTGGATCGTCGTTTTCACCAGCATGGCGCCGGAGAATGCCGTCTCGTCGCCCACTCGTTTGCCAGGCGCGGGCAGCAGCCTCGCAGCCAGCGGCTTGTTCCAACGGTACGCCAGCCACGCCACATCCCCCAGAATCCGCCCAATCTGTTCCTCGCTGGTATCGCCGGCGAGCGGCACCGTGTCCACCCCTCCTGCGCATACCGCCGAGTAAGCCAGAATCGAGTCCAGATGGAACGTCCCTTCCGCCCACCGCCGCGCCAGTACGGAGTCCTCCATCACGGGGATCATCAGCCCCGTGAACCCGGTGTGTTTGACCGGTGTCGCCTGCACCGCGCGGGTAATGATCCCCGAAGCCGTCAGCGTGCCGCTCGATCCGAACGGGCCGCCGACGAACGCCTCGATCGCCCCGCCGATCGAGTTCTCGCCCCCTGGCGCCGGCGTCGCATCGATGCCCTCATACGTCCAGCCGGTCTCGCTCGAAATCCGCATCGCCACCGCCTCTGCCTCTTTGGTGAATCTCGCCAATGCCTCCGCCAGCCGCTGCTCCGCTTCCCCAGGATCTTTGTAGCGGCCGAAAACCTCGGCGACTACATTCGCGCCTTCCATCGCCAGCGCAAACGCGTGGCCCTTTCCGAGGTGATACGACCCCGGGTAGTACGGCCCGTAAGGCTTGATCATGGCCATCGCGGCAAAATTGAAATTGCCGTCGCCATGCGGGCTGCGCTCGCCCACGTCCTTGATCAGTTTTGCCGCCTCGCGCACGGCCCGCCAATGAATCCCGCTCTCGTCGGCGATGACCAGGTTCGCATCCACGCCGACCTCCGCCAGCGCGTCGGCCAGCAAGGCCACCGGCGCCGCGTCGTCGTTGTCATGGAGCATGGCTGGGCCAATGTTCAGCGCGGTGTGCCCCTTCGACGCCGCTTCGTGCAGCTTGCGGATCAGCGCCAGGGCATCCGAGCGCGTCATGCCACCGGTGTACGCTGGAAACGGCTGCGTGGTGATGCGCCCGCCGCCGCCCTCGAACCCCGCCGCATTCAACGCCTCGCGGGCGCGGCCCAGGAACTTCTGCGCCTCCTCTATTTTGGCGGCGTAGTTGTTGGCATCGATTTCGATGAACGCCGTGACCGCGCGAATCCGCGGCCGTGTCTGAGCGCCGCAAACCAGCGCCGTCAAGCAGAGTACCGGCAACACTCTTGGCATGTTTTCTTGTACCACCAAAAGCAAACACCCCGGTAGGCCAAAGCCTTCCGGGGTGTAAATTCTGCAAGCCCGATGCCCTGCGGCAGCGCGGGAACACGTCTATTGTACTCCGCATTTCCCACCCCCGCGCCGCGTAGTAGCATCGACACTATGCCAACTGGAGCAGAGCTGTTTGTCGATGCCATCCAGAGTCTCGGGATCGACCGGATTTTCACGCTGGTCGGCGACCACCTGAACGAAGTTCTCGAGGTGGCCGGGGCGCGCGGCATTCCGATTTTCGACATGCGTCACGAGTCCGGCGTCACCCACGCGGCGGATGCCTGGGCGCGGATCACGCGCCGTCCATCGCTTTCACTGGTAACGGGCGGGCCGGGCCACACCAATTCGCTCACCGGGATCGCGACTGCGTTTCTCGCCGCGAGCCCGCTCATTGCGGTGAGCGGAAGCCGCCCGACGACGGCTGCCGACCGGCAGGGCTTTCAGGATATCGATCAGATCGGCATGGTTCGGCCGGTAGTGAAGTGGGCGGCCCAGCCTCCCAACGCGAGCCAAATTCCGTTCTACCTCGGCCGCGCCTACGCGGAAGCCGTTGCGGGCCGCATGGGTCCGGTGCACCTCACCATCCCGGTGGACTTGTTTCAGGCGGAAGCCGGCGCTCCCGCGGCGCTGCCGTCGCCGCCGGCTAAAACATCGATCCCGCCTGGAGCTTCTGAAACGGAGCGCCTGCTTTCTCTGCTCCGCGCGGCGGAAAGGCCCGTCGTCATTGCGGGCAGCGGCGTGTGGTGGGCTGAGGCGGAAGACGAACTCCGCGAATTCATTGAAAAAACGCAGATCCCGCTCTATACCATCACCATGGCCCGCGGCCTGGTTTCAGACCAGCACCCTCTTTGTATGGGCTATGCCGACCCGGCGCTCAACCGCGTCGTTCTTGACGTGTACCGGGAGGCCGATTTGATTCTGGTGCTGGGCAAGCGAATAGATTTCCGCTTTGCCCTGGGCGGCCAGCGCGTATTCCCCGCCGGCGCGAGAATTGTTCAGGTCGATATCCACCCGCAAGAGCTCGGCATGAACCGGCGCCTCGAACTGGGCATCTGCGCGGACGTCAAGGCCACTTTGAAGACGCTGCTCGACGCGATCCGGGACGAGCCAGGCTGGACTGCCGGGTCATGGCTCACCCGAGTTCGCGAATGGAAGGCGCAGTGGGAACGCCGCATGGCGGAAGCATCATACTCCGAGAACGATGCCCTGCATGCGGCCGCCTTTCATCGCGAGCTGAAAAAAGCCCTGCCGCCGGGAACTCTTTTTTCCTGGGACGCGGCGGATTTCGCGCATTGGGGGCGGGCCATTGTGCCGGCACTCACGCCGGGCGGATGGCTGCGGCTCGGACCGCTTGCCACGATTGGCTCCGGCCTGCCCAACGCGCTCGCACTGCAACTTGCCAATCCGGGCAAACCGGTCGCTCTCGTCAGCGGCGACGGTTCGTTCGGCTTCTACATCGCCGAACTGGATACCGCGGTGCGCCACAATCTTTCGGTCGTGTTCATTATCGGAAACGACGCGGGCTGGGGCCTCGAACGCGAGTTGCAGCGCGCCGCCACCGGACGCACCGGCACGGTCGCCTGCGAACTCCGCCCCACGCGCTACGATCTCGTCATGAAAGGCTTTGGCGGGGAGGGCGAGACGATTCGCTCCCTCGATGAAGTCCAGCCCGCCGTCAGACGCGCTTTCGCCTCGGGAAAACCCTACGTGTTGAACGTCGAGATTCGAGGCCTGCGGTCTCCCTTCTCCGAGTGGCAGATCGCGGGGAAAAAACGGGCCTGAACCGACTCCGTGGCCGTCCTGCGCCTCGCACAAGGCGATCTTCTCGCCCCCATCCCGAGCTTAGGGTCCACATTCGCTGACGGGCAAATGTGGCGCGCGCACTCTTCGGTGCCGCGTCGGCACTCTTGCCGACGCCCGCTGCCACGGGGCGCAGAAGCGTCGAGTAGAGACTCCGAAGGACTGTTGTCGCGGAACTTAGGATGAGCCAGTTTCCGGTGACCCCGAGGTGGGACAGACGATCGTTTTTTGTCGTCTGTCGGGCGGTTGGCCTGGCGAGGGCATGACAGACCACAGAAAACGATGGTCTGTCCCACCTCGGGGTCACCGGAAACTGGCTCAACCTGAGTTCCACGACATCAGGAGTTCGGAGACTCGACGCGGCACCGAAGGGTGCGCGCGCCACGGCGGCGGTTGTCCGCGAATACGCTACGGAACTTATAAGGTTGTGTGCTTACTGACCGGACCACACGCTCACCTCTCGAACACCAGCCCCGCCGATGGCAGAATCGGAAACATCGTGTCCACTGTGACGTACGCTTGGCCGGTCTTGGTATTGAAGCTGTTCAGGCTTTCGAACAAGTAGTTAGTCCGGTTGGTCAGGTTGATGACTTCCCCGTACAGCGTCAGCTTCCATTTATCGTGCGTCCAGGCTCTGTTCACGCGAACGTCGGTGCGATTGTAAGTTCCCAACCGCTGGCTGTTGCGCACGTTAGTCAAGTAATAGGAGCTGCCTACGGTGTCGAGAAAGCCGGGAATCGGAAAGCCGCTTCCCCAGCTCGACCGGGCGCTCAGGTTCACGCTGGGCCGCAGCCGGTAGCCCGCATAAATGTTGATGGTGTGGCGCTGGTCCCAATCGGAGACGAAGCGCGCCCCGGAAATGCCGTCGCGGTCTTCGGTCCGGCCGAAGGCGTACGACACCCAGCCGGTGAAGCGGTTGGCGCTGGTGCGCTGCAGAAAAATCTCCGCTCCGCGCGCATAGCCGCGCAGCGAATTGTAGTAGAGCGGGTTGAGCGGCGGGCTGAAAACTTTGCCGTTCAGAATGCGCGGATCGTAAAAAGGCTGGTAGATCAAATCCCGGTCTGCACGGTTGTAGGTTTCGAGTCTCACCCGCGAGCGCTGGCCCACGCGCTGCTCCAGCGCGGCAATGGCCTGGTTGGAACGCATGGGCAGGAGCCGGCGGCTGCCGAGTGTGGACGCCAACACTGACAGCTCGGGAAACTGCGCATATTGGCCGAAGCCGAGCTGCAACTGGGCGGAGCCGGTGAGCTTGACGGTTGCGGAAGCCGCGGGCGACGTGACCGCTACGGCGTCCATCGAGTGCCGGTCCCACCGCACGCCGCCGGCCAGGCGCAGCCGCCCGCCGAGCGCCGCGTAGGATTGCTGCACGTACCCGCCGTCGATCTCGGCGGTGCCGTCCCATCGTTGCTGGACGCTCAGCACGTTGGAATTGAACTGCTGCGCATATCCCCCATCGCGAACCCGGCGCATGCTCCAGCCCGCGTCCAGCGGCCCGTTGGAGCTCCACATCCAGGTGGCCGTGGTGTTCCAAACCCACTCGCCGTAGTATCCCGCGCCCAGTGAGACATCGTTCGGATTGTCGTCGCCGAATTTCTCGCGCATCCAGGCCGCGTGCGTCGTCACCATCAGCTTGTCGGTGGGCGTATAGCGCCAGCCAAGATTCGCCAGAGTGTAATGGTAGCCAGCCTCCATCAGCGAGTTGACTCCCAATGTGCTCTTCACCGACGACCGGTCCAAGCCAGAATAGCTTTCGAGCACGTAAAGCGTCACGTGGTTCTTCGAGTCGAGATCGTACGCCAGGCGCCCTTGCGCGTCTTCGAGTCCGAAGACCAGCGTGGTGTTGGGAAAGGTGCGCTCCAGCAGGTACTGCAGATAGCTTTTGCGCGCGGCTACCAGCCACGATCCGCGTTTCTTTTTGCCCAGCGGCCCCTCCGCCATGGCGCCCGCGTTGGAGGCGCTGGCCGCTACCCGCACCACTGTATCGGTGCGGCTGCCATCGCGCAGATCCACGTCCAACACGCCAGCCGAGCGATCGCCGTAGCGCTCCGGGTAGGCGCCCTCGTAGAGCTGCATCTTTTCCACCATGTCGGCGTTGAAGGCGGTGCCCGAGCCTTCCACGCTCTGCCCCTCGATCGTGTGAAACGGCTCATGCAGCAGCACGCCGTCCACGAACAGGCCGATGCGGCTGAAGTCCGCCCCGCGCACCGAAAAGCGCGCGTCGAAGTCGTTGTTGGAGGTGACACCCGGCAGGTCCTCGACCGCTCGCAGAGGATCGTCGGCCAACACGCTGCCAAGGTTCTTGGCGTCGTTGCCCGCCAGAGTCAGGGTGGACGGGCTGTCCTCGTGCGGTGTGTCGAACGGTCCCGCCTTCACCTCCACCGTATCCGTCTGGCGCAGCGTGTCGGCAGTCAGAATGATTTCAAACTCCTTCACCTCCCCGGCGCCCAGATGGAACGGCCGCTTCAGCAGATGATATCCCACGGTGGAAACGTTGAGCACGTAATCGCCCGGCGTCACCGACGGGATGCGGAAGCCGCCGTGGGAATCGGTGGTGGCGCGAAACGGGCCGCCTACCAGCAGAACCTGAACGTTGCCCAGAGCCTCGCCGCCGCGGGCGTCCACCACCGACCCGCGAACCTCGCCGGCGCCTTGCGGCCAAGCCGGCGCCGCCACCCAGGCGAGGCAGGCGAACCAGTATGCAAGCTTCACGACTCCATGATGATAGCGAACTTTGTGCGCAGTCTCACACCTGAATACGCGGGGTCTGAGCGGATTTTTTTCACATCGAGTTCGAGTGAGACGGATTGGTGCTGCCGCGCCGCGAGCACCCTCCCGCGGCGCCAGTCCAGTCTCAAGCGGCATGGTAAACTGGTCGGAGTCGCAGAATCAGTCATGAAATCATTTGTGTCCTTTGCAATACTCGCTGGGGGTGTGGTGTGGGCTCAGACCGCGGCGCCTCAGCAGCAGCCGCTCGTGCTGCCTTCCAACGTGCCCGATACGGCCGTGATCGCGGTGTTTTCCGATGACAACACCCAGTTTACGGCGGGAGACCTGCGCCGGCTGTATCCCGCGCTCCCGCCGCCCCTGCAAACGGCGGTAAGTAAGGACACCAAGGAGTTCTTCCACGAATGGGCCATGGTTCGCCACCTGGCCAAACTGGCGGAGAAAGACGGCCTGGACAAACAAGAACCCTACGCCGCCGCCATCGAATCGGCCCGCATGCTGACCCTGTTTCAGGCCGAGCTCGACGGCGCGTACCGCAATGCCGAGGTGCAGCCGGCGGAGATCGTGAATTACTACAACGACCATAAAGCCGATTATCAGCAGATCAAAATCAAGGCGATCTACTTTCCGTTTACCGACACCAAGGAAGAAGAAGTCAAGGCCAAGGCCTACCGTGTTGCCACCGACATCCGGGGCGGCGCCGACTTTGTGAAGATGGTCCAGCAGTATTCCGAAGACGACACCTCGAAAGCCAAGGGCGGCGATTTCGCCACGCTTCGCGCCAACGACCGCCAGTCCATTCCCGAGGCGGTGCAGAAAGCGGTGTTCGCCCTGAAGCAGGGCGGAATCACCGACCCGGTGCGGCAAGCCCATGGCTACTACATCTTCAAAGCCGAGGAAGTGAGTTACCGCCCGCTATCGGAAGTGCGCGACGAAATCTTCACCGCCCTCAAGCAGAGCCACGGTCGCGACTGGTACAACCAGGTCAGCACGGATACCAAAGTAGAGTTCCCCAATCCGGCATATCCGGGGTCGGGCAGCAAATAGGAGCGGGCCTTGCGCCCTGCGGGCTGGGGAATCGCCCTTGCGTACCTGCTACGCAGGGATCTCCGCGAAATTCCTCTGGAACCCGCAGTCTCCCCACCTTCATGTCGCGCACCCACGGCCCACGGGGTGGGTGCGCGCGGCACGCGAATTCTATAGAATGGTCGTCAAATGGCACTCCGAGATTCGAATCGTTTCATCGCACCGGCGGCGGCTGGCTTTCTCGCCATCTGCTGCGCCGCGCTGCTGGCTGCATTCACCGATTCCTCCACTTCCGTCGGTTCGCATGGTTGGCTGCTGGTCGCCAACAAGGGCGATCGGAGCATGGGGATTATCGACCCCGCGTCCGGCCGGCAGGTTGCGGAGATCCCCGAAGGGGGCGTGACGGGCCACGAAGTGGTGGCATCGCCGGATGGAAAATTGGGGTACGTCCCTATTTACGGCAACTCCGGGGTGGGCAAGCCGGGGACCGACGGGACCAAGCTGGTCGCGATCGATCTGGCCACGCGTAAGGTGGTGGGAACGCTCGATTTCGGCCATGGCGTTCGGCCGCATTGCCCGATCTTCGGACCGAAAAACGGTTTGCTGTACGTGACCACGGAGTTGGACAAAACCGTGAGCATTATCGATCCGCACACGCTCAAAATAGTGGGGACAGTCCCCACCGGGCAACCGGAATCGCACATGCTCGCCATCACCCGCGACGGCAAACGCGGCTACACCGCTAATGTGGGGCCAGGCACGGTTTCGGTGCTGGACCTGGAGGCGCGCAAGACGCTTCATATCATTCCCATTTCGGGCGATACGCAACGCATCTCGCTTTCCGTGGACGACCGCTGGGCGTTCACCGCCGATCAGACCCAGCCGCGGCTGGCGGCCATCGATACCTCCACCAATCAGGTCGCGAAATGGATCGCGCTGCCCGCGTCCGGCTACGGCACCGCGCCCACGCCAGACGGCAAGTGGCTGGTGGTGGCTGTGCCCAAGACCAGGCAGGTGGCCGTGGTCGACCTGGCGAGCATGAAAGTAACCCACACCATCGACGTGCCCGCGGCTCCGCAGGAAGTGCTCGTCCGCCCCGACAACCAGGTGGCCTATGTTTCCTGCGACGCCAGCGGCAAAATCGTCGCCATCGACATCGCGACCTGGAAGGTGAGTGCCCTAATCGACGCGGGCAAATCGGCCGATGGTTTAGCGTGGGCGCGGTAGAGGTGCGTTCCTACCACCGCGGCAGGACGCGTTTCCAGTTCGGGTCCACGTGGCGGCGCATCTCGGCTTCGTCGTCGCGCTTGCGGTAGGGAATCTTGCGGTAACGCTCGCGGCCGCGGGCTACCTGATCGTAATCGAGCTCCACGCCCAGGCCCGGCTTGTCGGGGATGGACACGCAGCCGGCTACGAACGGAATCCGGCCGCCGGCCACCACTTCGTCTTCGGCGGTCTGCCACGGATAATGCGTGTCGCAGGCGAAGGTGAGGTTGGCACACGCCGCCGCGGCGTGCGTTATGGCCATCAGGCTTACGCCCAAGTGACTGTTGGAGTGCATCGAGAGGCCCATGCCCAGCACGCCCGTGAGGTGCGAGAGATATTGCATGTTGCGCAGGCCTCCCCAGTAATGCGGGTCGGAGAGCACGATCTGCACCGCATCGAGCGCTTTGGCCCGGGGCACGTCGGCAAAACACGTGACAGCGACGTTGCTCGCCTGCGGGGTGGCGTTGTTCTCCGCCAGCAGGCGGCGCCGCACTTCGCCCATGCCTTCGAGCGAGGCGCAGGGATCTTCCAGGTAGCCGCCGCCCGAAAGCTCTTCCTTCAGCTCGCGGCCCACGCCCACGGAAGTATCCACGCTCCAGGCGCAGTTGGGGTCGATGCGCAAGGGATAATCGGCGCCGAATTCCTCGCGCAGCGCCCGAATGGTCGCGATTTCCAGATCCGGCTCCAGCACCCCGCCCTTGAGCTTGATCTCGCGGAAACCGTATTCATGGATCATCTGGCGGCATTCGCGGGCCGCCGCTGCGGGGTTGAGCACTTCGCCGTATTCGTCGGGCCGTGCGTCGTCACCCACGCCGCCTCCGCCGCCGTGCTTGTAAAACAGGTAGGCCGAGAAACTCACGCGGTCGCGGACGCGGCCGCCTAAAAGGTCGCAGACCGGTTTGCCGACCGCCTTGCCGATCAGATCCAGGCAGGCAATCTCGATCGCCGCGAAACTCCGCGTGTTTCGGTCGAGCGGATTTTCACCGGGCACCAGGTAAGTTTGGGTGCGGTCGCCGGAAGCGTCCTGAGATTCGCGCTCGGCCGTTTGCGTCAAATCTCGTTCCAGCGCGGCCAATTGAAACGGGTCCATGCCGATGAGACGCGGGCGCAGAGCCTCCAAAGCGCTGAGCGGTGCATCGCCGCCATAGGTTTCGCTGATGCCGGTAATGCCGCTATCGGTGCGCAGCTCCACAATCGTGCGCAGCGCAAACGGCGCGTGCCGGCCGTAGGAACTGCGCAATGGCGGATCGGCGATGGCGATGGGATGGAGAACGAGCTCGGTGATTCGCATTTGAGCTTTCAGCGTTCAGCTTTCAGCAATCAGCTCTTTGGATTCACTGCCGCCGTAGCTGAAAGCTGACCGCTGGTCGCTGACCGCTATTTGCGCGAGCCTCGTTCGGGGTTGCGGAGAGCCGTCTGCCGCATTTTGTTCTTCTTTCGTTTGGGCTTGCTGATGATGAAGGTGCCGCTGCCCACATACTCCGCCCGATAAGTCTTGTCTTCCGCCAAGAAAACCTCTCTTTGCTGCTCTGTGAGATACCGTCGAAACGGATTTGAACCTTAATTGTAGCGCGGCGGCCCGGTGGCGCGCATGGCGCGGTGGGCATTATCCTTAAGGTTGACGATTCTCCGTAAACGGTTCCTCGCACGCTTCGGCCTGGCGGCGATGGCGTTTCTGGCCGCCGCCGCGTCCCCGGCCCAAACTCGCTCCGCGCAAGAGTCGCTTTGCGCCGAAGTCCCGGAGATTTCGCGCAAGCTGACCGAGATTTCCGGCCTCAAGCTGAAACATCCGGTGCCCTGCCGCTTCATCAGCAAGAATGAAGTGAGCCAGTTTCTGAAGAAACGCGTGAGCGAGACTGCCAGCCCCGCGGAGATTCGCGCCGAAGAGCTGACCCTCAAAAAGTTCGGCCTGCTTCCGCCCGATTACGACCTGGCCAAGAACACCATCGACCTGCTGACCGAGCAGGCCGCGGCCTTCTACGATTACGACCGCAAAAAACTTTTCATCACCGAGACCACGCCTTCCGAAACTCAGGAGCCTGTGCTGGCGCACGAGCTTTCGCACGCCTTGGCCGATCAGGACTTCGACCTGGCGCGCTATATCCGCAAAGGGCGGCAGAGCGACGACGGGTCTACCGCGCGGCTGGCCGTCATGGAAGGGCAAGCCACCTGGCTGATGTCCGAGTACGAGGCGCGGCGCAACGGGACCAGCCTGAAAGACAATCGCGAAATGGCGGCCATGATGTCCACCCTGGCGGATAGTTCGAGCGGCCAATATCCGGTCTTCGAAAACGCTCCCCTCTACCTGCGCGAGACGCTGGTCTTCCCGTATACCAAGGGCATGCTGTTCCAGCAGGCGGTGGTCGAACGCGATGGGCAGGCGGCCTTCGCCGAAGTGTTCCGCAAGGCGCCCGTTTCCACCCAGCAGATCCTGCATCCGGAACGGTATTTTTCGGGCGTCGAGCCCACCGATCCGCAGCTTCCGGACCCGCACCTGGGCCGGGGGTACAAATCCTTGATCGGCGGCAGCCTGGGCGAACTCGAGCACGGCATCCTGCTACGCCAATATGCCGGCAAAGAGACCGCCGACGAACTGGCGCCCCATTGGCGCGGCTCGAATTTCGAGCTGCGGGAAGACAAGAAAGCAGGCCGCGTGGTGCTGTTGTACGCGGTGGAGTGGGACAGCGCGGACGCGGCCCGGCGGTACTTCGAGGCCTACGGCGAAGTGCTCCGGAAGAAGTGGAAGAAGCTGGACATCGCGAGCCGAACCGAAGCCGGCGTGACCGGCTCCGGCGACGATGGCCGTTTCGAGGTGCGCTGCGATGGAAAGCTGGTGACGAGCGTGGAAGGGTTGGCGCCGTAAACTGAGTGGGACAGACCATCGTAGTTTGTGGTCTGTCATTCTTCCCTACGCGGCTGCAGCTTGACAGACGACACAAAGCGATTGTCTGTCCCACTTTCCTTTACACTGGGGGAATATGTTGCCCATCCGTATGATCATTGCCGGTTTGGCGGCCGCGCTCACGCTGGCGGCGCAGCAAGTGCCGCGGAAGGCGCTCGAGCTCAGCGTTAGCTTCGTCGACGGGAAGAGCGTCGCCGTCTCACAGTACCGTGGCAAGCCGCTGGTCGTGGCGTTCATCCTCACCGGCTGCCCGCACTGCCAGCACACGGTGGGGTTGCTCAGCCAGTTGGAGCCGCGCTATCGGCCGCGAGGTGTCGAGATGCTGGCCGTTGCCGTCAATCGAGACGCCTCCGCGTCCATTCCGGACTTCGTGCAAACATATCACCCCGCATTCCCGGTCGGGTTTCTTCGCGATAACGGCCAGGCCGCGGATTTTTGCCAGCTCGCGCCCACCAAGATTCCGCATATGCCCATCCTGGTGTTTATCGACCGCGACGGAACCATTCGCCAACAGCATGAGGGAAGCGAGCCATTTTTCGAAGATGGAAATCAGGAGCAGCACCTGGCGGCCGCGATCGAAGAGTTGCTCAAACCTACAGGAACGAAAGCCGCGCGCTGAGTGCACGCCTAATTAAGACACGCGTTCAACACCGCGGCCAAACGCACTCCGGCTTTTTCGATCTGTTCGGTGATCACGCCATCGGCAGCTTGTTCGTACGCGGCGTTCAGCACAATCACGCCGTCGGCGCCGGGTTTGGGCAGTTTGGCGTAAGTGATTCTTTGCGCCAGACGGTGCGACTGCTCGATCCAGTCTTCGACGCTCCCCTTAGACCACTTCTTGCGGTGATGCTCCGCCTGTGCGTCGAATGTGGCGAAGATCTCCGGTTCCTTGGGTAGTTGGTTGAGGAGGCCGCTGTCCCAGACACTGTGCAGATTGGTTGGCCGATCGTGGAAAACGACTTTGACGTCGTTGCCGCCTTTGTCGTGGTTGTCGATCGAATGCAGAGGCTGGTGCAGGTCGCCCACAAAATGCACCACAAATAGCAGCGCTTCCTTGCGGCGCTCCGGCGTGGCCTGCGGATCTTTGAGCACGGCTTCGAAGCCTTCCAGGCTGGCCGCGATGCATTGGCCCTTGGGGCAATCGCGCGCCATGTCGAGATGGCGGGCGGAAAGGGGAATGTCGACGTAGTGCCACGGCCCGGTATCCGGGCGGGAGCGGCGGATTTCGTCCGCCCAACTGGCGATGTCGGCGATCGATTGGCCGGGACCGAGAATAGCGGCGATTTGGGTCTTGGCTTTGCCGGTAAGTTCCAGCTCCGCGATGCGGGCCACCAGGCGGTGACCCTCAGGCCCCCAGGCGAACGCAGGCAGGTGGAGGGTCAGTGTGGCTACAACCAGAAGTTTGCGCAAGTATCAGCCTAACATGAGGGCGCGAAAAGGCACCGGCCACGTTCGGAGCTTCGCTGGCAAGATCAGGATTTCGTAGCACGGGATACCCTGCGGGCTATTTTCTGCTTCGCCGGTCCGTTTTGTGCGTTCTTGTGCATGGAAACCCGGAAATGCCCGCCGTTGGAGCTTTGAAAAATCAAATTTGGGCCACCGATGAACGCCGATAACTTCATTATTTTGTTTATCGGCGTGGATCGGTCTGGAGGCCCGGCTTCTTGTGCATTTTTGTGCAATTTCGGGGGGTTTGAGATTGAGGTGGAAGGAAAGAAACGTCGGCTTGACAGCCGACGCAGCAGGCCTGGAGGCCCGCGCCACGGGTGTGCAATTTTGTGCAAATTTTCGGGTTTTTCGACGGCTTGGCCCTAAGCTGCCGGTTTATCCTCTTCGGCTTGGGGCTCTTTGTCGAGTCCGGCGATTTGCCGAGCGAGGTCCAGGGGCAGTTCTGACATGACGATCGGCTTGGCCGGCTGGAAGC
>JBEKYD010000056.1:0-29797 GCA_049511335.1 Bryobacteraceae bacterium
AAGGAAGAGGGAGGGCGGCACACGCCGTTCTTCAAGGGGTACCGGCCGCAGTTCTATTTCCGCACCACGGACGTGACGGGGGTGGCGCAGTTGCCGGAGGGCACGGAGATGGTGATGCCGGGGGACAACGTGCAGTTGACGGTGGAGCTGATCACGCCCATCGCCATGGACAAGGGCTTGCGCTTTGCGATCCGCGAAGGCGGCCGCACGGTAGGCGCCGGCACCGTAAGCGAAATTGTGAAGTAATCGGGCAAGCGCGCGGCCCGTATGGCCGTGCCCGCCAGGAGTCGATCGATGCCGCGAGATATCATTACGTTCCAATGCACCGAGTGCAAAAACCGGAATTATTCTTCGACCAAGAATAAGAAGACCACTACCGAACGGCTGGAACTGAAGAAATTCTGCCCGCATTGCCGTAAGCACCAGCCGCACAAGGAAATCAAGTAACCGCAGGTTCGGGGAATTCTGTAAAATGAAGGTGCCCCCGGCCTCGGGTGCGCGGAATCTAGGGGCGTAGGTTCAACGGCAGACCAGCGGTCTCCAAAACCGCGAGTGGGGGTTCGAATCCCTCCGCCCCTGCCAGTCACCCAAGGATGGAATGGAATCGCTCTTAAGGGAAGTTGACGAAGAAACATGGCCGACGAAAAGAAAAACTGGATCGAATCCACCAAGGATTACGTGAACGATCTGCGGCTGGAGATGCGGCGCGTCTCCTGGCCCAACCGCAAGCAGGTGGAAGGCACCACCGGTGTGGTGATTTTCTCGGTATTCGCCTTTGCCGCGTACTTTTTCGTCGTCGATTCCGTGGTAGGCAAGATCGTCAAGGGCATTTTGGCGTTTTTCTCGAAATAGGCGAGATATGGAAGCAGACGAAAACGTGCGGTCCGGCGACCCGGAACCTTCGGAGTCTGGCGCGCCCGAGGTCATCGCGCCCGAAGCCATCGCGTCCGAGGCCAGCGTGCCCGAAGTCATCGTGCCCGAGGCCATCGCGGCCGAACCCATGCCGCCTCCGCAAGCCGCCCCGCCGGCGTATGACGAGTCCTCCACCAAGAAGTGGTATATCATTCATACCTACTCGGGATTCGAGAACAAAGTGGCGGAATCGCTGCGCACTCGCGCGGACGCATTTGGCTTTGGCGACAAGATCGGGCAGCTCCTCATTCCCACCGAGGAAGTGGTGGAGCTGCGCAATGGCAAGAAGGTCACCAGCAAACGCCTGGTTTATCCCGGCTACGTGCTGGTGGAAATGGAAATGAGCGACGAGTTGTGGCACGCGGTGAAAGATACGCCCCGCGTAACCGGCTTTGTGGGCGGCGGCAATGCGCCCGTGCCGCTGAGCGCCGACGAGGTGAACCAGATTCTCTACCGGCAGGCCTCTTCGGCGGAGCGCCCGCGTCCCAAGATGACGTTCGAAAAGAACGATTCGGTTCGCATCGTCGATGGGCCGTTCGCGAATTTCTCCGGCAAGGTGGACGAGGTCAATCCCGAGCGCGGCACGCTGCGCGTGATGGTGACCATTTTCGGACGCGCCACGCCGGTCGAGCTGGAATTTCTGCAGGTGGAAAAAGGATAAAGGATTCGGATTGGAAGTATGGCAAAGAAAGTTACCGGTAGTGTGAAATTGCAGATCCCGGCGGGCAAGGCGACGCCGGCGCCCCCGGTGGGCACGGCGCTTGGTCCGCAAGGCGTGAACATCATGGATTTTTGTAAGGCCTTCAACGCCAAGACCTCGGCGAAGGACCAGGAAGGCCTGATCATCCCGGTGGTGATCACGATTTTCTCGGACCGTTCCTTCACTTTCATTACCAAGACGCCGCCGGTGCCGGTGCTGATCAAGCGCGCGGTGAACCTGGCCAAGGGTTCGGCCGAGCCGCATAAGAACAAGGTCGGCAGAATCACCCAGAAACAGGTGGAAGAGATCGCCAAAATCAAGATGCCCGACCTGAATTGCTTCGACCTGGAAGCCGCCATGCGTTCGGTGGCCGGCACCGCCCGCAGCATGGGCGTGGATGTAATCGATGTAACTTAGGCCCGCGTGATCTAAAATAGAGTTTTACTGCCGAGTATGCGGATGTGGCGGAATTGGCAGACGCGCTAGATTCAGGTTCTAGTTCTCGCAAGGGAGTGAAGGTTCAAGTCCTTTCATCCGCACCAAATCTTCCGGATAGGAGCTAGGGAGTTGGAAACTGCCCTCGACCCTTCCGGAACCCACAGTCCCAAGCTTTCGAACTACCCGGCATACGCCAAAAAGCCGGGAGCTTTGAGGCTCCCGGCTTCCATTCGAAGAGGTTGTTGGACAGGGGGCGTGCCGCCTTGGCTACGCGGCGGCTGAGGACCCGGCTTGGTCTTCGCGCTGGGGCGCCGCGCCTTTGAATTCCTTGAGAAATACCAGGCGGCCCTCCTCGGCGTCGGCATGTACCAACACCTGGTCGCTATCCTTAACCTGACCCGTGGCAATCAGGTTCGACATGGGATGGACGAGCATGCGTTCGATGGCACGCTTCAAGTGGCGCGCTCCGTAGCGCGGGTCGCTGCCTTCGCGCAGCAGCAGATCGCGCGCTCCGTCGCTGAGCTTGAGCGCGAGAGAACCGGCGCCGGTGGCCTGCCGCAGGCGCTCGCGCACGGCATTGATTTCCAGATCGAGGATGTCGCGCAATTCGCCTTCGCCCAGCGGCCGGAATACCACAACCTTGTCGATACGGTTCATGAACTCCGGCGTGAAGCGGCGCCGCGCCGATTCGAGGCCGGCCCGCTCCATCTTTCGTGTCACCGAAGAATCCGCGGCCGCGATCAGCGGCGCGGTTTGGCTCGCGGCCTGAAAGCCCATACCGGGCTGCAGGATCGCTTCCATTTCCGACGATCCCAGATTGCTGGTCATGAAAATGATTGCCCGCGAAAAATCCACCCGCCGGTTGTCGCCCAAGGTCAGCGTCGCTTTATCCAGGATTCCCAGCAGCAAATTCCAGAGCGCGTCGCTGGCCTTTTCGATCTCGTCGAAGAGCACGAAGCTCAGCTTCACGGTTTCGGTCTGATACTGGTTCAGAGCTTCCTGACTGAGCAGCGGATGCGTCTCGCGATGGCCGAGATATCCCGGAGGGGAGCCAACCAGTTTCGCAATTTCGTGACTGTGCTGGAATTCGGCGCAATCGATCTTGACCACGGCCCGCGGATCTCCGACCAGACTCTCCGCCACCGCTTCCACGGTGCGCGTCTTCCCCGTTCCGGTCGGCCCCAGGAACAACAAGTTCCCGACCGGACGTCCATTGGTGGCCATTCCCGCCAAAAACATCTGATATAGATCAATCGTCTGCCGGATGGCGTGACTTTGGCCGATTACCCGCTTCCGGAGGTTCGCCTCGAGCCTCTCCGCTTCCCGTCCCAACTTGGTGGGATCCAACATTACCCTGAGAGCGGCCATGTCCAACGCCCTCCTTTCTGATGGTTTGGACGCGTGGAATCAAACTTGGACTCACGCCTTGTGTAAACATTCACCGCGCTTATGTGAAGCATTTACAATGCTTCTGTAAATCGCCAGGCTCTCGGAATTCACAGCGGACCGGCTGTGTTCCAGGAACTCTAAGAAACTCATCGGCGCGACCCTGGAAAGTTGGAGAAAAAGAAGTCGGAGTAAGAAATAAAGACGGAAATCACCCGCAAAAAACAGGCCGCCAGCTATCCACCGCGGCGTCAAGCCGGCGGCCGACAACTGGCGGGTGTATTTATGACATGCGGAGCCGGAGGCCGGAGCCGAAGAATCGGATTACGTTTCCACCGTTCCGCGGCCGGTCCATTTGGCGCCGAGAAAATCCCGGTTCATGCGGGCGATGACTTCGATCTTGATCCCCTTGGGGCAGACCGCCTCGCATTCGCGCATGTTGGTGCAGCTTCCAAACAACTCGGCATTGGCCTGCGCCACCATGGCCACCGCGCGCCGCTCCCGCTCCGCCTCTCCTTGCGGCAACAGGGCCAGGTGCGCAATCTTAGCGCCCATGAACAGCGACGCCGAGGCGTTCGGACACATGGCTACGCAGGCGCCGCAGCCGATGCAGGCGGCGGCGTCCATGGACAAGTCCGCCTTTTCTTTGGCAACCAGGATGGCGTTGCCGTCCGGAGCGCTTCCGGTGGACACGGCGATGAATCCACCGGCCGCGATCAGCCGGTCGAACGCACTGCGGTCCACCACCAAGTCCTTCACTACCGGAAACGCGCGCGCCCGCCAAGGCTCCAGGTAGAGCGTGTCGCCATCTTTGAAATACCGCATGTGCAACTGGCACAGGGTGGTGGCCGCGAGCGGCCCATGCGCCACACCGTTCACCATGGCCCCGCACATGCCGCAGATGCCTTCGCGGCAATCGTGATCGAACGCCACCGGCTCCTCGCCCTTCGAGATCAGGTCCTCGTTGAGCACGTCGAGCATCTCGAGAAACGACATGTGCTCGTTGACGTCGGGGCCTTCGTAGCGCACCATTCGGCCCTTGGCGGCCGCGTTCTCCTGGCGCCAGATATGGAGAGTGATTCGCATTACTTGTAGCTCCGCTGGGTGGGGTGCACGTACTCGAAGGTCAGGTTTTCCTTATGCAGTTCGGGCGGATTGCCCACGCCGCGGAACCCCCACGCCGCCACATAACTGAACTGTTCGTCATCGCGCGCCGCCTCGCCTTCCGGCGTCTGGTATTCCTCGCGGAAGTGGCCTCCGCACGATTCATTGCGCTCGAGCGCGTCGATGCAGATCAACTCGGCCAGCTCGAAGAAATCCGCCACCCGGCCGGCCTTCTCGAGCGACTGGTTCAACCCTTCGCCCGCGCCCAGCACCTTCACCTCGCGCCAGTACCGTTCGCGCAGCTCGCGGATGCTTCCCAGGGCCAGCTTCAGACCCTCGGCGGTCCGCGACATGCCGCAGTAGTCCCACATCAGCTTGCCCAGCTCCCGATGGAAGCTGTCGACCGAGCGCGTGCCCTTGGCATCCAGCAATTTCTCGGTCGTCGCTTTTACCGAACTTTCGGCCTCGCGCACGGCGGCGTGGCTGCCATCCACCTTCTCGAGCTTGGAGGAAGCGATGTAGTCGTTGATGGTGTTGGGCAGGACGAAATAGCCGTCCGCCAGCCCTTGCATCAGGGCGCTCGCCCCCAAACGGTTGGCGCCATGGTCGGAGAAATTGGCCTCCCCAATGGCATACAAGCCGGGGATGGTGGTCATCAGGTTATAGTCCACCCACAGTCCGCCCATGGTGTAGTGCATCGCCGGATAGATGCGCATGGGCGTCCGGTACGGGTCCTCGCCGGTAATGCGCTCGTACATCTCGAAGAGATTCGCATAGCGCTCCTCAATCACGTGCCGGCCCAGCCGCTCGATGGCGTCGCGGAAATCGAGATACACCGCCAGACGGGTTTCGCCCACCCCGCGTCCTTCGTCGCATACCATCTTGGCGTTGCGCGATGCGACGTCGCGCGGCACCAGGTTGCCGAAACTGGGATAACGGCGCTCCAGATAATAATCGCGCTCCGCCTCCGGTATCTGGCTGGGCGGGCGCGTATCGCCGGTCCGCGACGGCACCCACACCCGCCCGTCGTTGCGCAGCGATTCGCTCATGAGCGTGAGCTTGGATTGATAATCGCCCGAAACCGGAATGCAGGTGGGGTGAATCTGGGTGAAGCAGGGGTTGGCAAACAGGGCGCCGCGCTTGTGCGCCCGCCAGATGGCGGTGGCGTTCGAGCCCTTGGCGTTGGTGGACAGATAATAGACGTTGCCGTAGCCGCCGGTGCCCAGCACCACCGCGTCGGCCAGGTGGGAGGAGATTTCGCCCGAGATCAGGTTGCGGGTTACGATGCCGCGCGCGCGCCCGTCGATCACGATCAGATCGAGCATTTCGGTGCGCGGATACATGGCCACCTGGCCGATCCCGATTTGCCGCTCGAGCGCCTGGTACGCGCCGAGCAGCAGTTGCTGGCCCGTCTGCCCGCGCGCGTAAAAGGTCCGCGAAACCTGCGCTCCGCCGAAACTCCGGTTATCCAGATAGCCCGAGTATCCCCGCGCGAACGGCACGCCTTGCGCCACGCACTGGTCGATGATATTCAGGCTGATTTCGGCCAGCCGGTAGACGTTCGATTCGCGCGCCCGGAAATCCCCGCCCTTGACGGTGTCGTAGAACAGGCGATAGACGCTGTCGCCGTCGTTATGATAATTCTTGGCCGCGTTGATGCCGCCCTGCGCCGCGATCGAGTGCGCGCGGCGCGGCGAATCCTGAAAGCAGAAGCAGTTGACGTTATAACCCAGCTCCGCCAGCGTAGCCGCCGTCGATCCGCCCGCCAGGCCCGTGCCGACCACGATGATGGTGTGCTTCCGCTTGTTGGCCGGGTTCACCAGCTTCAGACCGAAGCGGTGACGGTCCCATCGGGTCTCGATCGGACCCTGCGGACATTTGGAGTCGAGTTGCATGTGTTCCTCTTAATACGTCAACCAGCCGCTCAACACCGCGATCGGAATCGAGCAGTTGCCCACCGCCACCAGAATCGCCACAATCGCCGAAGCTTTCTGAAGCCACGGCGTATAACGCGGATGGTTGACGCCCAACGACTGGAACAGGCTCCAGATCCCGTGGTATAAGTGCATGCACAGCAGGATCATGGCAAAGACGTAGAAACCCGAAACGGCGGGATTCTGAAACCCCGTGATGACGTTCCAACGCACGTCCGGCGTGTTCGCGTTCAGTCCGATGTCGCGCACCGGCAGCACCGAGCCCACCGTCAGGTGGAGAATGTGGAACACCACGAACGCCGCCACAATCGGCCCACTCCATACCATGGTGCGCGCCGCGTACGACGTGGGAACGTCTTTCTTTCTCACGTAGCCCTGCGGGCGCGCGGCCCGGTTCTGCAGCCAGAGCTGCACCGCCGCCACAATGTGCAGAACCACGGCCGCCAGCAGCGCCGAGCGCGCCGTCCATAACGCCGCGGCGTTGGCTGGATTGTGCAGAAACGCGGCGTAACGGTTGATCTGCTGCGGATCGGAAGAATAGATCTGCAGATTTCCGAGCAGGTGGGCGATTACGTAGCCGGCCAGAATCGCTCCGGTGACCGCCATGACAGCCTTCTTGCCGATCGGGGCTTCGTAAAAGCGCACCGCCCGATGAATGGGGTGAACTGCGATAGTGCTCATGCGAGGAACTCCGATTGTAACCAAAAGCGGAGGGCTGGTCCGATCTTGCCGGCCATTTTACAGGCAGTGAGAAAATGCGCTGACCCAGCTCACGGGTGGGACAGACGATCGTTTTTTGTCGTCTGTCGGGCGGTTGGCCTGGCGAGGGTCTGACAGACCACAGACAACGATGGTCTGTCCCACTTCCGACCGCTCGGCGGCAGGTGGACCGGGCCCGAGCCCCGGCTCAATCCAAATGGCCGAAGCCGCCGGGAACGGCTCAGGCCTCGATTCGCCATGTATGGGCATCGGCACCGGTCTGCACGTAACGCATCCGGCGTTCCACCGCGCGGAGCTTACCGGCCAGGCGCGTCCGGGCCACGCACAACTGACGGCGGGCCGTCTCCACCGCGGCCATGGCCTGCCGGATGAGCGAAGCCGCCACCGCGTGCGGCAAACTGCCTGCCGCGAGTTCGACGGCGTGCACGTAATCGCGCGCCGCGGTCTCGGCGGTGGCGAAATCGCCGCGTGCGGCCGCGGTCCGCAGCCTGTCTTCAGCCTGCTCCAACGAGAGTGGCGCCTTCACGAACCCGGCCCTCCCTATCCCATCGCAATGGTTTGTTCTTCCACCATGGTGGCGGAAAACAGGTTCTGCATGTACATCAACTGCTGCTCCATGGAGGAGATCGAAGCGTCCGCCGTAGTCATCTGGTTGGTCAGTGTCGTTTGCAAGCTGCTGAGCGAGCTTTCTTCGTTGCTGATCTTGGTGTTTTGGGCGGTAATATTTTTGCCCACCTGGGTGATGTCGCCGGTCAAATAGCCCGTGGAGGGATCGAGGGCCGAAGTCATGGCGTTCGTCGCCGTCTCCAAAAAACCGCTTCCCGTAGCCGAACCCAGGAAACTGAACATCTGGCTCAGTTGGCTGCTCGAGGCGCCGTCGATCGCGGTCGGATCGAAAGACAGCGCCCCGCTCGTACTGAAAGAAAACCCCAGGCTGGTCAATGAGGTGAATCCGGAGCTGCCGGGGCTTCCGCTCGTATAGTTCATCATGTTTTGGAGAGTTTGCGAAAGTGTAGCTACGACGCTGTTGCCCGTCAGCGCGCCTCCGCTCTGTCCGTGATTGTTGTTCAGATCGGTCACTGCGGTGTTGTAAGCGGTCGCCAGGTTGGACAGGGCCGTGGTCAGCGCCGACGTGGAACGGTTAATGTCGATGGCGGTGGCGCCGGCGCCTTTCAATGTGGCGGTTACTCCCGAGGCCAGCGTCACCGTGGAGCTGGAAGTGGAAATCGGAGTCGACGGTTCGCCGTTTTACCTGATAGGCGGCATCCGTTCCGGTGGTCTCGGGCGTGAACAACGAGTCTCCCGATTCGGTGCCGTCGTTGGCCGTAAGTTGAATCTGCTGATCTCCGAACTGGGTGCCCTGGACAAAAAGCCGATAGTCGTCTGAACCCGACGACCCGATATCGACCACCATCGCTTCGACTGGCGCTCCGCTCTGATTGATGGCATCGGCCAGATCCTGCAACGAGCTGCCGCTGGGCGTAACGGTCGCCGAAGACGAGCCTACGGTCAGCGTGTAGTTGGTGGCATCGCTGATATTGCCCGTGGTGGGATCCGTCACGGTAGTGAGCCCGTCGGAGCTCATCGAGGTGTCGGGGCTTCCCATGGTGGTAACGTCCAGGCTCAAGCTTCCGAGTTCGGGCGTGCCGCTCAAAGAGACCGAGGCCACCGAAGAATCCGAGAGCGAAGCCGAATACGAACTCGAACCCAAAGCCGAAGCCACATTGGCGACGGCCGTTTGCAGGTTGGTGAAATCCGCGCTTAGGGTATTCAACTCGCTTTGCTGGGACTGAAGCGTGGTCAGGTCCGACTGCATCTGGGTAAGCGGCTGCGAGGCGGCTGTGATCGCGGTTTGCAATGCCGTCTGCAGCGCGCTCGAGAACTGGCTGGTCCCGGTGAACAGCGAACTGGCGGAAGAAATCGTGCTCATTGCTTCTCTCCGGAAAATGGCGGCTGCCCGGAAAGGCCACTACGGAGACTCGCTCCGAAATAGCCTATCCGGGCCGACCGCTTATCTATACTCCTCGAGCGCCAATACGATCTGCGCTGAGATCGCTCGCGCTACGTCTTCAACAGGGCCAGATACTGCTGCGGAGCCGAATTGGCCTGCGCCATGGCGGCGATGGACGCCTGCTGCAATACCTGCGCTTTGGTCAGGTTGGCGGCCTGTTGGGCGACGTTGGCGTCGCGAATCTGGGATTCCGCCGACGTGAAGTTGGTGAGCTGCGAAGTCGCCAGGCTGATGGCATAGTTCAACTGGTTCTCGCCGGCGCCCACCCGGCCTTGCACCAGCCCGAGCTGCGAGACGGCGTTGGTGATGGCCGTGATCGCCGCATCGGCGGACGAGCTCGACGAGTTCGGCGTAGTATTGTTCAGGGCAATCGCCCCGATGCCGGCAGCGGTGCCGAAAACGGCGCCGCCCCCGCCCCCGTCCGCCGTCGTTTTGTTTATCGTGAACGTGGAAGCGCTCTGCAGGGTGAATCCGTTATTGGAAGCGTTCGCTACCGCCGAGATTCCGCTGCCGGCCAACTGTTTGTTCATGGCGAGTAGGGCGGTGGCGACAGTCGGTGTAGCGCCGGTAGTTGCAGTGTCAAGCGTCAGATTGTACGTGCCCTGGGAGTTGGTGATTGCCTCGGTCTCCCCGGTGGCCGCCCACGCGCCCCCGGCCATGGTTACCTGATCGAATGCATACATGCCGGCGTTGTAATCCGCGGTGGTGCTAATGGTGGCCAAGCCGTTAGCAGTCGCATCGGCCGCCACGCTGAACGCCACCCCGCCGGAGAACTGCAGCGTTCCGTCGGCGGCAACCGAGGCGCTTATCCCATAAGCCGAGAGCTGCCCGTTGAGGTTCGTAATTTCGCCCGCAACGGTGGAAGTGGCAGCGTTGCCGGTGCCCCCGGTGGTAACCGCCACTGGATTGGCCACGCCGGCGATGTTGAAAGTGAACGTCTGATTGCCAGTAAAATTGCCGGCCGTGTTGTTCAGATTGATTACGTTGCCTTGGCCGGCGTTGCCGCCCGTAAGCTCCGTCCCACCCGCCGAGACGTTGGTGTTGGCAAGGCTCAGACCGGCGGCATCCACCTGGTTTGCCCCGCCGGCTAGATCGATCTGCACCTGCGAATTGAGCTGATTGCTGCCGGCGCCGATGTAAACCGACATCTTGGTATTGTTGCCGCCGCCGCCAGCCTGGCTGCTCAGCCCAATGTTGGCCGCCTGGCGGTTGATCTCCGACAGCAGGTTTTGATACTCGTTGTTGATGGTCGCACGGTTGCCGGTAAACGTCTGAGAGGCCGACTCCGTGGCCAGCGTCTGCAACCGATTGAGAATATTGCCGACGTTGGTCAGACCGCCATCGATGATCTGCAATTGGCTCACGCCATCGTTGGCGTTGGCAATGCCCTGGGTGAGCTGTGCGTCGGAGTTGCGGAATTGATTGGCGGCTGCCAAACCGGCCGGATCGTCGGCGGCGGAGTTGATCCGGTACCCGGACGACAACTGTTGAATCGTGTTGTTCTGGAAATTGGTATTCGTCAGCAGGTCGTTCTGCGCGACGAGCGAAGCTACGTTGGTTTGAATCGAAAGTGACATGTTTTTACGTCCTGTCGTGAAAGATTGGCATCTTGCCGTTGGCCGCGGATCCAGGTTGCTTCCCTCGGCCCGCTGCCCTTCATCCGTTCATATCGGCCTCGGCGGGTTTTGCTTGAACCGGCCATGCACGCAAAGTCTCGCTGGATCGCCTCCAACATCGGTTCGGCCGGCCTGCCGCCGGCTGCGCGCGCCGCCATGACAGCCGCTTCCCGAAGTTCCCCCCGTTGGCTCAGGTTCCGAGCCAGCAGGTAACACGCATCGGGATTGGCCGGGTTCGATTGGAGCGCCTGGCGGCACAGCGTCTCGGCCTCGCGCAGCCGGCCCGCCTTTTGCGCGTCCAAGGCCCGGCTCAGCCATCCGGCCGGCGGAGAGGCCAGGGCGGTGGCAGTCCGCTTGCCGCCTGGTCCGGTCTTCGTCCGCCTGGCGGCGCGGCCGGTCATGGTTTGGCGCCTCCAGGAGAAGAAGGCGTGCCCGCGCGCAGAATCGGCAGCCTCTGGCCGACGGCACGCAGGGCTGCCGGCGATACCGGTTGGGAAGCTACCAGGTTTTGCTCCCTTGTCAACTTGACTTCACCGCGCGTGACCGCCACCTGCCGCGGCGCCCGGAAGCCGAGTTTCACTCGCCGCCCGGCGCACTCAACGATCAGGATCTCCACATCGTCGCCGACCAGCACGGTCTGGCCTTCGTGACGCTGGATTATGAGCATGCGGTCTCCTCGGGCGCCAACGGCTCGCGGCAACCATATCGCTTGTCGGGGCGAACGGCCTGCACGGCGCGGCCGGTGGCGACGCGCACCACGATCGGGGAGAGCAGGTTGGCCGTGGGAGGGTGCCCCTCCCGCACGCTCAGGATGGCCATGGCTGCCACTTCGGCGCCGATCTGGGGTGTCCGTCCGCCCTCCAGCCCCAGCAATTCGGAATCCTCCGGACTCAACAAGAGACGGTAATCGGGCCGTAGCGACCGAACCGGCAGCGTCAGGAAGCACAAGTCCGGCCGGTCCATGCTTTGGAGAAAAATCAGCCCCGCACATTCGGCGTGTTCGAACGGCACGAATCGCCGGCAATCTTCGAACCCCGGCAGCCCTTCGGGAAATTCGATCGACTGGGTCTCGTCGACGGGCAGGCGGCCGAAGCGGGTAGTGGAAAGAATCATGGCTTTGCCCCGATTGGCGGCGGTTCGGCGCGCTCGCCCTGGCGGGTCAGCAACACCAGATCCACGCGCCGATTGTGTGCCCGGCCCTCCTCGGTTTCATTGCTGTCGGCGGGCGCCGTATCGGCGTACCCGGCGATCGCCATCCGCTCCTCGGTAACCCCAAAACGAGTGGAAAGAACTCCGAGCATGGCGATGGCCCGGGCCGCGGACAACTCCCAATTGCTGTGGAAACGCGAATTGTGAATCGGGATGGAATCGGTGTTTCCTTCGAGACGAATCGGGTTGGGAAGGGCGTTTACGACCCCCGCGATTTTGGCCAGGGTGTCGGAGCCGGCCGAAGAAACCGTATCGTCGCCCGAGGCGAAGAAACCGGCTTCCCTTAGGCTGATGACGAGACCGCGGCCTTCCAACCGCAGCCCCACCTTGCCGGCGGCCAGTTCCGGCGCCAGTTTGCCCGTCAAGGTTTCCAGCGAGGCTTTCAAGTCTGCCGGATGCGCGGCGCCAAGATCGCCGCTCCGGGGTTCGCTTGGAGCTTGGATCGGGTGCGGAGGCTTCTGGCCGTTGACATGTTTGCCGCGCCCCAGGACCATCGAAATCGCGCTACTGAATTGCCCGTGCTCCAGGGCGTCGCGCACAGAAGCGGATACTTGGTCGGCTCGCAAGCGGTTGTCCTGGGTGGAAGCGAACAGGACCACGAAGAAGGCGAACAACAGGGTGATGAAATCCGCGTAGGACACGAGCCACCGTTCGTGGTTTTCACGGGCGACTTGGCGGGTGCGTTTCATCGTTCCAATAGGCTTCCTCAGCTTGGGCCAACTCCAGCGCGAGCGGCGGCGGCCGCGGGATTTCGAGGCGCGCGGGACGGAGCTTTACCACGGCGCCGCTTCGCCGGCTCCGCTTGGGGCGGACTGAACGAGCTGAGCTTGGTCCGCAACAGGGTCGGATTCAAACCTTCCACGATTCCCAACACGCCTTCCAAAGTCGCCTCGTTGAGGAGCGTGGCGGCGCGGTGTCGCGCCCGTAACTTGTTGGCGACAGGGAGAAAAAGAATATTGGCCGAGCCTACCCCGTAGACCGTGGCGACGAAGGCCACCGCGATGCCGTGCCCCACCGCTTTGATATCTTCCAGGTGTTTCATCACTTGAATCAGGCCCATCACGGCGCCGATGATTCCGACCGTGGGGGCGTAACCGCCGGCCGCCTCCCACACTCGCGCCTCGGCCTCGCCCGCCTGCTCGGTCAAGGCAATGTCGATCTCCATGATCTTGCGCAACTCGGCCAGGTCCGTGCCATCCACCGCCAGCCCCATTGCTTTGCGCAGGAAAGGATCCGGCAGTCCATCCGCTTCCGTCTCCAGGCTCACAATCCCGAAGCGGCGCGCCTTGGCGGCAAACTCGATGAGACTGTCGATGCGGCGGGCGATCGCCTCGTCTCCTGTCAGAAAGACCGCTTTCAAGCCTTTGAGCGCGCGGCGGACGACCGGTAATGGGGTAGTCACCAGCACGGCGCCGAAAGTGCCGCCGAAAACGATCATCGCGGCTGTGGCTTGGGCGATGTCCTGAATGCTGCCCCGTTCCAGCAGCAGTCCGCCCAGGATGCCGGCCAGAGCCAGAGCGATTCCGGCCAGAGTGGCCAGATCGAAACGTGCCGCGCCGGTTTTATGGCCCTCGGAAGGAGGCTTCTTTGCCGATGGAGTGGCAATCGCGGGCGATTCGGCCATGAGCTATGCGCTTTCCGGCGCGGGACTCTCCGGCGCCGGCGGCAGATTGGCTTGAGGGACCGCCAAAATTCGCCGCCGGAAGTCGACTACCCGGCGGATCACCTCCTCCGCGCTCTCCCGCACTCTAAGAATCTGGCCGCTGGTCAACGTGATCACTGTATCCGGCGTGACATCGATGTGTTCGATCAGGTCGGAGTTCAGCACTAGGGAAGTCTGATTCAATCGGGTCAGCCAAATCATCCGCTCTCCGCGTAATACTATCGGCAGGCCGCGCACAAAACATTAATGGGAAGAATTCACGGAAACCGACGGCGGTCCGATATGGTCCCTGGAGGCCGTTTTGATGACTGCCGCACGGGTTTTTGAGCTAGGGACTCGTAAAATGTTCCGCCATCAGGGGTTGTCGAGAGATCTGTCGCGGTTGACCCGGCCTTCGCGCCTGGCAGCCATGGACGAGGAACGCCGCGAGGTGTTAGAAACCGTATGCCGTGCGATGCGGCAGAAAACCATGCAACCCGCCCGCGGCGCTGCTTGCCGTTTTCTGCTCCAACATCTGTCCCAGGGTTAGTCTGCTGGATTTTCCGCGATCCGGGGTGGACAGACCATCGTTTGTTTGCGGTCTGTCAGGCCCTCGCCAAGCCACAACAGCCTGACAGACGACAAAAAACGATCGTCTGTCCCACCTCAGTTGCCCATGCGCACCGCGCTTTCCAAATCGTCGAGCAGCTTCGCCAGCCGCGCGCTTGCTTCCCGGCGAGCGCCGAAGCGCGCGGCGTTGTATGCCACGGTGAACTGGGCTACCTGAGATCCCCAAGCGGACCAGTTCAGGGTGCCGGCAAACTCGGCCGGGGTGAACCATGCCGGCTTATGATAGCCCTGGCGGCTGAGCAGCTCTAGCATGCGCTCGTACAGAACCGTGGCATCGTCTTCGGAGACCTGGCCGTGGCGGATTCCGTTCACCCGCCTGCGAACCCCGGTCCGCCGCAGCCACGGCCGTCCGATTTTCCATCCGAGTGCGGCCAAAGCCAAACCGAGGAGCACGGCAACCAAGTCCACGACCGCGCGGAGCGGCGTCCGCCCGCGGCTCGACTGCCGCGCCGCAGCCAACCAATCCATCCAGTCCACGCCCATGTGCCGCGCCCCGCGCTCCACCCAGTCGGCCAACACGCCCTGCCGCACCGGATTGTAGTCGATCACCCAAGCGCTCCACCACGTGTCGGTGGCGTCGCGGTAGAGGCTCAGCCTTGTTTCCAGGGTAGTAGCCAGGGAGTTTGAGGCGGGTGACGTGGGGTCGAAGGAAGTCCAACCGAGGTCCCCTAGCCAAGCCTCTACCCAGGCGTGAGCGTCCGAGGTCCGCACCAACCAAAGATCGGTAAGCGGGTTATAGACGCCGCCGGCGAAACCGGTGGCCAAGCGCGCTGGAATACCCAGCGTGCGCAACAGGATTGTCATGGAAGAGGCGAAATACTCGCAGTGGCCGCGCCTGCGGCGGAACAGGAAATCGGCCACCGGGTCGGCCGGACGCTCGCGCGGAAGCGCCAGCGTGTAGCGGTATTCCGAACGTAAATGGCGTTCCAGGGCGCGGGCTTCCGCCAAATCCGTGGGTGCGCCCTGCGCCCAGGCCCGTGCCAGTGCGGGCACGCGGGGGTCGAGCCGGTCCGGTACCTGCAACTCCCGGACGCGCTCGGAGGGATCTAGCCGAGGTGCGCTCATTTGGGCGCTGCCTTGCTCAGGCGCCTCTTCGAGCGCGCAGTAGGCTTCGTAGCGCACGCCGGCGGATTGCGCGTACGGCAAGCGGTAGGCGCCGCTCGCGGATTCCAGAAGGGTCGGATAGGGTAAATCGAGCGACTCAGGCCGCCCGGCCAGGAATAATGTGTCCGAATTGCCGGCCTCGGTCTCCACGTCGTAGGTGAGGTGCTCGGCGGATCGCGCGGCCATGCCGCCGGCGAGCGCGACGTGTCCGTGGTCCACCGCAATGGCAGTTTCGGGGCTGGTGCTTCGCCAGGTCGAGGCATCGAACCGGTCGAATACCCGCCCGCGCCAGCGCAAAGAAGAGCCATCGCGGTTGCCAAAAATTCGAACGTGCATGGCCGGACGAGAGCTGGCCTGGAGTTTACCGATTTCCCCCAGCGTGACCCGTCCCGACAAACCCGGCAGCCAGAGGCGGCGGGACGAGATCCGCGCGGCCGCTTCCGCGCCGCGGGGCAGCAGCAGAAACAGGCCGGCGGTGAGGGACATGACCGCGACCGCGATCGCCGCGGCCAAGAGGAGCAATCGCCGGGTCAATCCACGGATCGGTTGCGACGGCGCCTCGGGGGCGAGTCCGTGGCGGACTTGCGCGGCCAGCAACGCCAAAGAGCCAAAGCCCAGGAAGAGAAACAGACAGAACAGGAAGGAGATTCCCGCTCCGGCTACTCCCGCCAGGAGAAGCCCGAACAGGCCCCATGCGACTGCGATCCAGCGGGACCGGCGCATCGTCGAGGCCGCCAATTGCCAACTGCCGGTCAGGACCGCGCCGTGGAGGGCGGCAAGATGCAGATCGCGAGAAGCCGCCAGCGCGTCCACCCCGAACCATACGGCACAAACCGGGAGGCAAAGCAACTCGAGCAACGTGTGATGCGGGATTTCCCTTTGGGAGATGAGCTTGCCGATGCGCAGCAGCAATCCCGCCGTCCCCAGCAGGATCAAGCCGCTCCCGAACGCGCCGGCCAGCGCGGCTGCGAGAAATCCGCTGGCGGCCAGCCCGGTCACGGCCCATTCCATCGTCGGTTCGGGACGTTCGGCGGTAACAGCGGCCGTGCGCGGCATCACCTCTATTCTAACGGCGGCCGGTTGGAAACGTACCCGCTCGAGCGCGAGCCCCGGGGGCCGCCACGGGTCTCGAATCAGCGGGACCGGTCCAAAGCCTCGAAGCCGTATTCGCGAAGCAGTTGTCCCCCGCCGGCGTACAGCCGGATGTAGTACGAGCCCGCCCGCAGCGCCGGCGCCGGCGCCGATCCCGGCCGGGCGTTCACCCGCGTTACCGGATTGCCCCAGCGATCGACAATTTCCAACTCGTATGAGGGCAAATCCGGCAGCCCTAGCATGTCGAAATAAAGAAGGAGTTTACGCCCTGCGGGAGCCTGTGTGCCAACCGTCCCGCCCGGATACGCTTCCAACCTGACGATGGCGGGTTGTCCGGTCAGTTTGGCCAGTTGCCACGCGGCCGCTCCGGCCGACAGGAAAAGCCCCGCAGCGACCGCCACCAGCATCGGCCCCCGCCGTTTTCCGCCGGACTGCCGATTGCCTCTTTCCTTCACATACCTCGCGCTAGCCCCTTGCATGGCTTTGACAAAAACGTCGTTCTCAGCCAGACGCTCCTGGCAGGATGCGCAGATCAAGAGGTGCTCTTCGAAAACCGAGATCTCTTCCTCGGCCAAGAGGCCTAAGGCATACCGATCCATTCCGATTTCATCAAGGTGACAAATCACCACAAACTACCTCCACCCACTGTTCACGCCGGTACTTGGCCGGCTTGTGACCTAAATTAAACGACCTCTTTGGGTCTTTCACTAATTTTGGGTCTTTCACTAATTAGGTGTGAACTCAATAAGAATATTCTCAGGGATATTTACGCCTGCCGCCTTCGGACAAATCCTAGGCGATGCGAGAGGCTGGCTCTACCGAGCGTGCCAAAGCGGGCTTTGGCTCGCGACTTGATCAACCGAAATTGAGTGTTGCTCAGCTTCAGCTCCTGGCAGATCTGCTCCTGCGGCTGCTCTCTTAAGTAGAAGCGGATCAGCACCTCACGATCGCGTTCCGGAATGCTGCGCAGAATCCGCATGGCCAACTCGAGATTCTGTTGGTCGATCGCAATACGTTCCGGGTCGGGCCGCCGGTCGCGAATCGCCGATCCCACTTCCATGCTGATCTGGCTGCGCCGCGCCTGGACCGCGGCATCGATATGAACGGCAACTTGCCGGCGCACAATAGTCCGAACATATCCCATCAGCCGCTCCGGCTGGCGCAACTCACCCTTTTGAATGGCTTGGGTGATAATCAGAAACACATCGTGGACTTTGTCGTCCAGATCCTGAGATCCAAGCTGGCGGCAGAGGTAAAAGCGAATGCCTCTGGAAAATACGCGATACAGTTCCTCCAGCGCCTCCCGATCGCCCGTTTGAATCCGGCTCACCATCTCCGCCCAGGCAGGCGAGAGTGGATCCGGATCCTCGTGGATATCGGATTTCGGCTGAAATAAAGCTTCTGGAATCATGAACTTGCTCCAAACTCCTTCAATCGAGGTTTAGGATTCCCAGACAACCAAAACAAGCGCCCCAATACCTCGGACGCGCCTGCCAATCCTGGTGCGGATGGTTTGCCGCTGCGCCGAGCGAAGCGCCTCGGCGGGGCGGAATCGATTCTGCCTTGGTCGCGCAAAATAGGACAAACGGCGCTGATCTGAATAACGCCACGTTCTCGTCGGGCGTAGCCCAGTGGCGCGCGGCGAGGTAACCTGCATGAGCGAACCGTTCGCACCCGGCCGGTACACAGCCAGCGCCGATGCTCTGTGGGAACCTTGCGTTCCGGCCAGACTGCCGGGACGAATGTTTCACATGCCGACCGGCGCACGGAATCTCTTACCGTGTCGGTGAGAAAGAGCAAGAGCAGGCATCCAGCCGATACTTTCGTTCGGTTTCGCACGCCAACTTTCGCTTAGTACCTAACGTTCCTGGAAGGTTTCACTCGGGTATCTTCCGCAAAGGGAAAACACCCAAATGAAATCATATCAGCAATTACGTTTGAATTGGCAAGTAGAATTTTGAGTTTTATTTTTGCTGATAACAATGATGTTAGCTCACAGATTCACTTGATTATGCCGCGAAATACCTCAACTCTTCGACAGAAATTATAAGATCTGATTGTCCCCAATATCGATTCTGTTCCGCTCTGTCGACTGGCATTTTCTCCCCCAACGTCAGTCGTTCACGGCGCCGTCCGAGACGCCCAATTCCTTTCCGCGCTTGCATTGTTAACTAACTGATTTCAATTAAGAAAACAATACTATTCTTACTGGGGTTCAGAGGAACGGCAAAGCCATCGAAGATGCGGGCAGCCAACCCAAAAGCGGGAACGCCGGATCTGCCGAATCACCTGAAAGTCACGACATTTTAGACAAAAAATGTTCATTAGACCCACGAAATGGATGCACTCCAGAACCACGACAGTTCTCGCTTAAAATGTTGCTGGATTCATGTCGATTCTGCGCAAGTCATTGAAAATGGGAATAAAAATCTGTCTGCTCGCGGAAAACGGCCCCGCCGCATTGCCGCCTGACCGATGCCGCGGGCTCTCGCTTGCGCCACGTCGCCCGAACCGCTCCCTGAGAACCCGTGAAGAAATATGGCCACCGATAAACGCCGATAAACGCCGATAAGAAGAACAATGAAGTTATCGATGTTCATCGGTGTTCATCGGCGGCTCGAATTTGATTTTTCACCGCTCCTGACGCTCGCGGCTCGGTCACGGCTGCGTGTTTGCAGTCACTTACCGAGCCGCGACCGTCAGGGAGCGGTTGACGGGAACGGATTTCCCCAGAACGGCTAAGCACCCGTCATGGAGCGTCATCGACAGAGCCAGTGCGAGATCGAGTACAATAGAAGCACCTGGAGATTTTCCCCCACATGAAATGGTCACCCGCCGCGGTTCTATTAGGATTCGCGGTTTCCGCGTCTACGGTTCGCGCCGCCGATTCGCTTCCTTCGCCTCCCAAGGCGGGAAAAGTCGCGATCATGCGGCTCGACGAGGTCAAACCGGGCATGAAAGGCGAGGCCTGGACGGTATTCGAAGGCACCAAGCCGGAGCCGGTGCCCATCGAAATCATCGGACGATTGAAGAACCAGTGGGGACCGAAACAGGACATTTTGGTGGCCAAAATGCTCGGTAAGGCGATCCGGACCAATGTCGCCGCCGGCATGAGCGGCAGCCCGGTGTATATCGGCGGTAAACTGGTGGGCGCGGTGGCTCTGCGGCTGAGCGTATTTTCGCCGGACGCAATCTGCGGCATTACCCCGATCGAGGAAATGTTGGAAATCAACGACATTGACGCCTCGCGTCCGGAGGAGTCGCGCAGCCCGGCCAAATTGGCCGCCAGCGCAGCCCCCGCCGCCGTGGCGCCGGGCAGCCTGATCGGCCAACTGGCGGCCGCCGGCGCTTCCCCAGGGCTAGCTTTCGAATCCGAAACCATGGTACCGATCGAATCGCCGCTGTTGTTTTCCGGTTTTTCGGAAAGCACCCTCCAGCAATTCGGCCCGCTATTTCACGAGCTCGGTATCATGGCGGTGCAGGCGGGCGGCATGGGCGCGGATCTCAAGGGCAGCAAACCCGCGCCTGGTTGGGAGCACTCGCTCAATCCCGGCGATCCTGTCGCCGGCGTGCTGGTGGATGGCGATAAGAGCATTACCGGCTTGGGCACGGTGACTTACAACGACGGCAAACGGGTTTTGGCCTTCGGCCACCCGTTTTTCAACCTGGGGCCGATCGACATGCCAATGGCTAAGGGAGAAGTCCTGATGACCTTGGCCTCTTCCTACCAACCCACCAAGCTCGCCAACGCCACCGAAATCGTGGGTGCGCTGCACCAGGACCGGCATAGCGGCATCGAAGGGCAATTGGGAGCAACCTCGTCCATGATTCCGGTGGAGATGAAAGTGCGCGCGCTCGACGATAAAGGCCAGCCCGAGCGCGAGAAGGACTTTCACTTCCACATTTTTGTCCATCAAAAGTGGACTCCCTACCTGATGATGCTGACGCTTTATTCCTCGCTCTCCGAGTTGAATGAGTTTGCCGACGAGGCCACCTACCGGCTGAGCGGCAACGTGGAAATGAGCGGCAATCGGCACATCGCCCTTTCCACCATGCAGGCTTCGGGCGAAATGCCCATGCCTGCCCCCATGCTCCTGGCCGGCTGGTTCGGCGACAAATTCAACCGCCTGTACCTCAACAATGTGGCGACGCCCGAGGTGAAGCGCGTGAATGTGACCGTGGACCTGCTGCCGGAGCGGCGCGTAGCGACCATCGAGAACGCCTGGGCCGAGCGAACCGACGTGGAGGCGGGCGACCGGGTGGCGGTCAAGGTCTTCCTTCGCCCCTACCGCGGCGAACCGCTCGAGCGCGACCTCACCGTTCAGATTCCCGATTCGCTGCCCAAGGGCGACCATCGCATTCTGCTGAGCGACGCCGACACCCTGAACCGCATGCAAAGCCTGGCCGGCATGATGAATCGCTTCATCGGCCTATCGCAGACCGTTTCGCTGCTGAACCAGGAGCGCTCCAACAACAAACTGTACGTCTCGCTGGTGGAGTCCGCGCCTACGGCCTATGACGACGACAAGACGCTGCCCGCGCTGCCTTCTTCGGTGCTGAACGTGATGCAGGCCAGCCGCGGCGCCAACCGGCCGCTGGTGACTTCACCGGAAACGGCCACCGAACAGGCGGCGCTGCCGTTCGATTACGTGGTGACCGGCAGCTATTCGCTGCGCATCCATGTGAAGTAGACCAACAGAGCCGCGACCGTAAGGGAGCGGCGCCGCCAAAGGTAACTACGGCGCTGGAACGACATTTCAACCGGAAAAAGCGATGAACATTCCCCTTTTCGCGCGGTGGGCCGCGCTGGTGGCGCTGGCCGCGGCGGCGCTGGCCGCAAGCGATACGCGCATCTGGTCGGAGAGCGACTACTCCGATTTCGACAGAGGCAACCTCAAGAATCTCTCCCTCCGCAGCGACGGCTTGTTGACGGTGGCGCCGCGCACGCGCGAGTTGTTCGACACCAATCAGCCCTACCTGTGGGCCCTGGCGCGCGACTCCCAGGGCAACCTCTACACCGGCGGGGCGGGCGGCAAGCTCTACCGGATTCCGCCCGGCTCGAATCCCGCCAAAGGCAAGCTGCTGGCGGAGTTCGACGACCTGGCGATCGATGCCCTCGCCATCGATGCGAAGGACCGCGTCTACGCCGCCACTTCGCCCGACGGCAAGGTGTACCGCATCGCGGGCAATGGCAAGCCGGAGGTGTTTTACAACCCCAAGACGAAGTACATCTGGGCGCTGGTATTCGACGGCCGCGGCAACCTGTACGTAGCCACCGGCGATTCCGGCCAGATCCACCGGGTAACGCCGGACGGCAAGGGAACGGTTTGGTATTCGAGCGGCGAGGCCCACGTGCGGTCAATGGCCGTGGATCGCGCCGGCAATATCCTGGCCGGCACGGATCCGGGCGGCCTCGTGATTCGGATTTCGTCATCGGGGCAAGGTTTTGTGCTGTATCAGATGGCCAAACCGGAAGTGACCGCCCTGGCGGTTGCCGCGGATGGCGCGATCTACGCCGCCGGGGCGGGTACCAAGCTGGCTGGCCCACTGCCTGCGCCGCTCCTCCAGCCTGTGCCCTCGCCGCCGGCCGCCGCACCGGGCAACCCCGGTGGCGCACCACCGGCAGTCCCGGTTCGCCCAGCCACCGTGCAGCCCCCTTCCATGGCTACACCGGCTGGCGTGAGCGGCGGCAGCGACGTCTATCGCATTGAGGGCGATGGCAGCCCTACGCGGCTCTGGTCCAGTCCTCGGGAAGTCGTCTATGCCATCGCGTTTGACGGCGCCGGCCGCGCGATCCTGGGAACCGGCAATCGCGGACGCTTGTACCGCATCGAAACACCCTACTTGTACACTTCGCTAGTCAGTTTCTCGGCCACCCAAATTACCGCGCTGGCGACCTCGCCCGAAGGCGCATTATTCGCCGTGACCGGTAATGTCGGCAAGGTGGAACAGGTCGGCCCCGAACTGGAGGCGGAAGGCACCATCGAAAGCGACGTCTTCGACGCCGGCATGCTCACGCTTTGGGGCCGGTTGAGCTTCGATGGCTCATTCCGTGGCGGCCATATTTCGCTGGCTGGCCGCAGCGGCAATCTGGACCAGCCGGAAAGGGATTGGAGCGCCTGGTCCGGGCCGATTGACGATTCCAAGGGTGCGCGCCTGCCCTCGCCCCCGGCCCGGTTCGTGCAATGGAAAGCCACCCTTTCCGGACCGGCGGAATTGCAATCGGTCGATCTGGCCTATTTGTGCAAGAACCAGGCGCCGCGGTTGGAGGAAATCGAAATCACGCCGGGCAATTACAAGTTTTCCTCGGCGACTCTCACATCCAGCCCAACCAGCAGCTTGACCCTTCCTCCGATGGGCCGCCGCGCCGCGCCCGCGCCCCCCTCTTTTACCCTGGAGCCGAGCCCCACCAGCACGCCTACCATGCAAGCCGCCAAGGGCTTCCTCGGCGCGCGCTGGCTCGCTTCCGACCCGAATGACGATCCGCTGGTCTACAAAGTTGAAATCCGCGGCGTCAAGGAAACCCAGTGGAAGCCCTTGAGGGACAAAATCGCGGAGAAGTATTTCTCGTTCGATTCGACGGCCTTTCCCGACGGTGAATACCGTCTGCGCGTGACGGCTTCGGATGGGCCGGGCAATCCGCCGTCCGAAGCCCTGACCGCCAGTCTCGAAAGCGACCGCATCCTGATCGACAACACGCCGCCCAAAATCGCCAACCTGACCGCAACGCGCTCGAACGGCGGCCTCGAAGTCCGCTGGCATGCCGCCGATGCGCTGAGCAATATCACTCAAGCCGAATACTCGCTCGATGGCGGCGAGTGGACCGCGGCGCCGCCGGTGACCGAGCTCTCCGATTCCCTGGAGCTGGACTACGTCCTGACCCTCGCCGCCGGCCCCGGCGAGCACACCGTGGCCGTCCGTGTGACCGACGATTACGACAACCAGGCAGTGGAAAAAACGGTCGTCCAATAGCCTGGCAATTACTGACGCTGTCCCGGGTGGGACAGACGATCGTTTATTGTCGTCTGTCGAGCGGCTGGCCCGGCGAGGGCCTGACAGACCACTGAAAACGATGGCCTGTCCGGGTCTGTCCCACTCCTCCCCTAGACTTCCCGTCCGGCGGCGCGCGTGCGTTTTCGGGCGTACATGGCGCGGTCGGCTTCGTCCAGGGCTTCCCGCAAGGTGCGGCCGCTGGCGTCGGCTACGCCCCAACTGAAAGAGACCGGCAGCAAGCCATAACCACGAACGCGAAAATCGCTCAAGCGCGCGGCGATGGCAGTGATGCGGCGCAAGGCCAGCTCGGCATGCTGGTTGCGGAACAGGATCACAAACTCGTCGCCGCCCCAGCGGTAGGCCTCGTCCTCGGCGCGGATCGAACCGGCCAGCAGTTTGCCGATACTCTGCAGGATCTCGTCGCCGACCAAGTGGCCGTAGCGGTCGTTGATCTCCTTGAAATTATCCAAATCGCAGACCATGACCACCCCATCGAAGGGACGATTCGCTTCCAGGCGGCCGGAAAGGGCGGCCTGGTTGAGAAGGCCGGTGAGATGGTCGAGATCGAGACGCTGGCGGTTCTCGCGCCGCAGATGGTCCAATTCGGCTTTCAAAGCCGCGATCCGGCCGAGTTGGCTTTCGTTCCACATGGCCATGGCGGCAAAAGCCATCACGCAGTGCAAGGTAAAGTCGATGTAGCTTTCATGGCGCAGATATTGCGCCCATTCTTGCGCTCCGCCGCGGGTGAAGAGCCAGAGAAAAATCCCGGCGTGCTCGAAAAACGCGGCGGCCAGGACCACCAGGGAGAAGCGAAACACCCGCGCGCCCACCCCCTCCTGGCGGCGCAACATCAGAAAGTTGTACAGGTATACGAAGCCTAACACCAGGGCATGCGTAGCCTGGTATGCCGCCATGCCGGAATAAAGCCCGAGCACGTAGACCAGCGCCACGAAGATGGGCAGGATGGCGATAAGGCGCAGCACCGTCCGCCATTCCTTGATGACGGAAGCGAAGCCGGCGCGGGCGGCCGAGACCAGCACGATGGCGAAGGCGAATTCGAAAGTGGCATAAGGCGCGAGCCACGGGGTGTGGCCGGTGCTGGTGAGCGCGAAGCCGAATACCGCCGCAACCAGGCGCAGCAGCCAGGCCGCGGCCCACAGGCCGAAATACACGGCCCTCGACTGGCGAAACAGGAAGAGAAACACCAGCCCGAACAACAGGGCGCCGATTTCCTGTATCAGGAACGCGCTCAGATCGGCGGCCGGTCCGGAAACGTCCATGGCTCTAGTCGCCTCCGATGGCGTGCCGCCGTACGGCGCGGGCTTTGCCGGTGGCTTCGTCCACGTCCACGATGACGGCGTGCAGCTCGACGCCCTTGGTGGCCGCTTCCATTCGCACCGGCAGGCTGGTAAGGAAGCGTCGTACGATCACGTCGGTCTCCACGCCGATCACCGAATCGTACGGGCCGGTCATCCCGCAATCCGTCTGGTAAGCCGTGCCGCCGGGGAGCACGCGAGTGTCGGCCGTGGCGATGTGGGTATGGGTGCCGACGACGGCGGAGACGCGCCCATCCAGGTACCAGCCCATGGCGATTTTCTCGCTCGTAACCTCGGCATGGAAATCCACGAAGCGCACCCGCACCCCCGCGTCCAAGCCGGCCAGAATGCTGTCGGCCTTGCGGAACGGGCAATCGGTGGCGGGCATATGCGTGCGCCCCTGCAGGTTCACCACGGCGCATTCGACGCCGTTGCGGGCGCGCACAACGGCCACGCCCGTGCCGGGGGCCTGCGGATAATTGGCGGGACGCAATAGCCGCGGCTGGCGATCCAGATACTCGTAAATCTCGCGTTTATCCCACACGTGATTGCCGGTGGTTAACACGTCGAATCCCAAAGCGAACAAATCCTCGGCGATGGCGGGGGTAACGCCGAATCCGCCAGCGGAATTTTCCGCGTTGCCAATTGCCAAGTCGATGGCGTTGGTTCGCATGATATCGGAAAGGTGATCGGCGACGATCCTCCTACCGGGAGAAGCAAAAATGTCCCCGACAAAAAGTATATTCACTTTCGCCATTCAACTTAACATGCCCATGCTATGGTCAGAAGGATGTCGAGCGTTCCCCCCCATTCCAACCCGCGTCAACGGCGTTATGTAAAGGTCCGCCGCGTCGATGAATGCGCCACTCTCGGCGATGTTTTTCTCCATTGTCTGCCCGCCTTCGGAGGCGCTTATCTGCGCCGGATTTACGACATTCTGGACCGCGCCATCGGCATGGGATGCCCGCTCACGCTGGCGGTTTCGGGACCCGTGACGGTATCGGGCCAGCACCAGGCATGGCTGCTGCCGCTCATCGAAACCGGTTGGGTGGCGTACCTTTCCACCACCGATGCGGTTTGCTATCACGATGGCCATCGCAGCCTCACCGCTTACCGTTCCGGCCCGATTCACGAAGTTCCCATTGCGAGCGACGATGCGGCCCTGCGCGAGGAAGGCACCATCCGGGTGACCGATATGGCGTTCGACGAAGGCGTGCTGCTCGACCAGGACCGCTTCTTGAGCGCCGTGCTGGCGCGCCCCGAATTGCAGCGAAAAATGACGGGCACCGAACTGCGCTACCTGCTGGGCCGTTTCTACGCCGCCGAGGAGGAGCGGAACGGAGTCGGCGCCGGCTTGCTTTCCACCTGCTGGCGGCGCGCCATTCCGGTGTTCGTGGGCGCTCCCGCCGATGGCAGCATATTTCTGAACTCCATGAAGCTTTGGGCCATGCGCCAATCCGGGCTGATTCCCGCCTACGGCTTCGACCTGGACTTGCACGCGGAAGTGTTCGAAGCCTGCGCCTACCACCGCTGGGGCCTGTTCGATCACCCCGTGCATGCCCTGGCCACCTTGATCTTGGGCGGCGGCGTGCCCAAGAACTTCAACCTGCAACCCGAGCCCGCCCTCGGCCAGGTGCTGGGCCTCGCCGATGTGCGCGGCTACCAATTCGACGTGCAGATCGTCAGCGCCCCGGTGACCGATGGTTCGCTTTCTTCCTGCCCGCCGGCCGAGGCAGTCACCTGGGGCAAGGTGGATAAGGATACCTACCTGCAGACCACCGAGAGCATGCAGGCGGATTATTCCGCGGTAATGCCGTTTCTGGTTAAGGCCCTGCTGGACAATCGCGCCCGCTATCGCCAGATGGTGGAACAGGAGGGCGAAGCGGCGGTCTTCGCCCGTGAACCCAAGGCGCGCGGCTACCTGCGCCCAGCCGAAGGGTACCGGCTTTTCGACCGGCGGGAGAGACTCTGCGCCGATCTTGCCGCGGACGTGAAGGCCAACCGCGAATGGCTCCTAAAGAGCATGACGTACCCTTTGGCCGGATAGTAAACCGAGGTTAGGCGCCGCCCTCGGTACCTCGCCCGATCACCAACGACAATCCTCGCGAACCGTGAGCAATGTGCTACACCAAAGGTAGCCCTTATGGTCTCTTCCAGCGACCCTTACCGGGGACTGAGGGAACTGCCGCCGTTTCCCGCCATCGCAACCAAACTTCTGCGCGTGCTTTCGCGCGAAGACTCGGATTTGCGCGATATTCAGAACCTGATTCGCACCGATGCCGCCTTGAGCACCGAACTGCTGCGCATCGTCAATTCGGCGGCTTTCGGCGGTTCCATGCCGATCAGCAGCATTCAGGCGGCGGTGATGCGCCTGGGCTTCGAGCGCGTCAAGGGATTCGCCATGGCGGTGTCGCTCAAGGGCTTCCTGCACTGCATCCGCATCGACCTGTTGCGGCGCTTGTGGCGGCACAGCCTGGCGTGCGGGCTGGTTGCCAACGACGTGGCCAACGCCTGCTCCACCTCGATGGGCCACGACGATCGCGCCTATACCACTGCCTTGCTGCACGATATCGGTCGTCTGGGGCTGTTCTCGGCGCATCCGCACGAGTACGCGGCCGTGCTGGAGCAAGCCACCGGCGCGGATCTGCGCGAACGCGAGCGGCATGCCTTCGGCATGGACCACTGCCAGGCCGGGGTTTGGCTCGCGGAACGATGGCAGCTCGGCGAGGAGATCCGCCACGTGATCGCCACCCACCACGACCCGCCCTCTACAGGCGATTTTCAAATGGCCGACGCGGTGCGGGTGGCAATCCTGCTGGCCGACAGCCTGGGATTCGATGTGATCGCGCCAGCCCGGACGTTCAATCTCGCGGAATTCCGCGCCATGCTCCCCCGGCCCGCGCAGTTCCGCTTCGATCCGGACCCGGAGCTCTTCAAAACCCAGATTACAGAGCAATTGGACGCATTCGATTAGGGGTTGTCAGGAGATACAGACCACGGAAAACGATGGTCTGTCCGGGTCTGTCCCACCCGGATCGAACTTCTACCGCGGCGGGGCATCCCGATAGGGCGTCCTGGCCTCATAAAGACGCATTCTCGCGGCCAGGCCTTCCCGAAGTTGGGGCTGATTCTGACGCGTGGCAATCTCCAGGCCCCGCCGCGCGGTCTCGATCGCATCGGGGAAGCGGCCGGCCTCCGCGTAGGCGGCGGCCAGCGTGTCGAGGAATGTGGCCTCCTGCCCGCCCGACAACTCCACCGCGCGTTCGGCAAGTTTCACCGCCTCGGCGCCGTTGCGCGCCGACGCCTCCGAACCCGCCGCCAGTACGTGCGCGGCCTCGTTCAGAGCGGGCAGATAATCGGGTTCGGCGCGCAACGCCTCGCGCCAATGCGCCAGCGCCTCCGGCGCCCGTCCCCGCGCATAATAGAGCGCCGCCCCCAGATAATACTGCGCCTCCACAAACCGCGGATCGATCTCCACCGCCTTCTCAAAATATGGAATCGCGTCCCCGATCCGGCCTTTCGCCGCCAGCACGCGGCCGATATTGTTCTGCGCGCCGGCCGACCGCGGATCGATCTCCGCCGCCTTCCGAAACTCCGCCATCGCGTCGTCCAGCCGCTCCTTCATCGCCAACGCCCGCCCGAGATGATTGTGCAGATCCGCCGACTCGGGATAAACCTCCAGCGCCTTCTCAAAGTGCGGGATGGCTTCGTCCGGCCGCCCCGCGGCCGTCAGCGCCAGACCCAGACTCTTATGGATGGCGTGATACTGCGGGTTCAGCTCCAGCGCCCTTTCATACTGCGGGATTGCCTCCGCTAACTTGCCCGTCCGCGCCAGCGCCTCACCGAGATTGTTGTGGACCCTGGCATCGCCGGGATTTGAGGCGGCTAACTCACGCCACACCGCGATGGCCGCTTCGTATTGACCCTTCTCTCCCAACTCCATGGCGCGGTCGAACTTCTTGTACATATCGACCGCCGGCGTCGCGATCTCCTCCAGCCCGCCGGGCGATATGTTCACGAACTCGGGCAGGTTCACGGCGCGATTGGCCGCGGTTGCGTTGTCGATCAGGATCGCGGGGCTATCGTTGCCCTCGCCGTCGATGTGCGTCAGATACATTTGCGTGTACGGCGAGCGGCTTTTCGAGGAAAACACCAGCCACCGTCCATTCGGAGAGAAGCTGTGCCATGAGTTCATCAGCGGCGTATTGCACCGCATGCGGCGCGCCTCCCCGCCTTGCGCCGGAACGATATACAACTGGCTGTCGGGCCGCATCAACTGCCCGTTCTTGCATTTCACGAAAACAATCCAGCGGCCATCCGGCGACACCTTGGGGAAGGTGTTGCTCATCCCGTTTGCCGACGCCCCTCGGATGGGCTCCGCCACGCCCCCCTTGCCGCCGTTGAACGCGACCCGATAAAGGTCGTATTGAACGCGGAGTTCCGCCGGATCGTTGGCGTACCCGGCAAGCTGTCCGTCCCTCGGATACGGATCCTTCGCCTCGGCGCGCGCGAACACGATGTACTTCCCGTCGGGACTCCAAACCCCGTCCGTCTGCACGTAGCGCGGATCGTCCGCGCCCGCGAGCGGTTCGCGGCGGCCGGTCGCGCGGCTATACCACGCCAGAATCCCGCGGGTAGGATAAAACACCTGCAGGAAGCGGTAATCCCGGAAGTTGACGACATAGTAGTTGTTCAGGGGCGCGCTGGCGGCGCTGGTGACCGTGGTCAGAACCGCCTGCCCGTCCGGCGAAACCTGCGACATGAACCCGACGCGGTTCAGCCCCACCTGCCGGTCCTGCGACGGATTCCACGAAATCACGTCTTCGGTGCCAATCGACATCCGCGGCTTTACCTCAGCCAGCGCGTAGAGCCCTTTGTCGTTCTGCGGCCCATCCAGGTCCATTCCCATGGTCTTGCCATCGAGCGAAAAAGAATGGCAGTTGGCGCAGGTCGGCATGTCCGCCAGAACCACCCGGCTCCGCGGTTCGCC
>JBEKYD010000057.1:0-47845 GCA_049511335.1 Bryobacteraceae bacterium
GGCCAATTTGAACTCTTTCGTGAACTGCCTGCGAGACAATCCCATGACTCAATTCTCCATTCAATGCAAAAAATGATTAACTGAGTCTTAACTGTTTGTGTCAAAAATCGGGACAAGTCCAAGCCGGTGCTAACAGCCGGGAGATCGAAACCTCGGCGGGGCCCCTACAGTTTTCCGCAGATAGCGTGAGGCTCCTTAACCAAAGAGATTCTTGGATGGCACCGCGTAGACGCTGAAAATGGCTGTCAGGGTTCCAAACGTGAGGAAGTTCGCCCTTTCCATAATCGCAGCTGTCTCGCTCTTGCTCTGGTGTGGCTGCGAGATGGTCGACCAACAGGTCTTGGAGAAGGTTCGCGCCTATTGGCCTCAGGCGGAGCTGTTCCACCCGCGGCGCGATACGGTACTAATTGAGACGCATGTGTCCGGTATCACCGCGGAGTTCGCGAAGGAAACCTTCAAGGCGATGTTGGCGCAACATGGGAACAGCTAAGACCCGCTTTCCAGGTGTCCGGCTACACGATTCTGATCTTGGGCTTCGATGGCTACCATGTTGTGTGGAGTCTTCCCCGCGAGCGCTTCTGGGTGCTCGATCAGGCCCAGTATCTCCAACTTTATCAAAACACCTTTCACGCATTGCCAGCAGGAATGTAGTGAGCGTTACCGTCACCCAAATGAAGCTTGCATTCGCCGTTTTGATAGCCCCGCTGCTGTTCGCCCAGTCCACAACCACCATCCCCAACTCCAACGAAAGCCCGTCAAGAAAAGCAGAACGTCGAAGGCAATAAAAAGCAGCAGACCGAAAAAGCCAAGCCCCCCCCGCAGCGATGCGTCTGCCGCGATCCCTGAGAGCGTCCCCCTTAGACCCCAGTCGACGGGCCAGTATTCCACTCAACGCGAGAGCGGCAAATCGGCCTCCGATTGGTGGGTCGTCATCTTTACGGGAGTTCTCGCCGTTGCTACGGTGGTGCAGATACTTGTTTATTGGAAACAAACTGGAATCATGAGAGGAGCGCTGAAAGAAACCGCGAAAGCTGCCGAAGCCGCGGATATCACCGCAGCGGCAGCAAGGGACCAGGTTGCCATGGCTAAGACCGCCATTGAGTCCGCCGCCAATTCTGCCGCCGAATCCGCCAAGATTGCAAGCGACGTGTTGGACATTTTGGCCAGACAGTCCGCCGCTCAGGAAAAGCTTGCGAGTACCACCGAAAGACTCGCGAACAGAGACTTTTAATTCCTGTTGAGGGTAGGACCGGCCGCCAGTCTGTCACGCCGCCCCAATCGTAACCGACGCACTCATCGCTAGCCGGCTTGTCATGCCAGCCCGAGGCGCGTGATCGACCACCGACGACGATTAGGACCCATAGACGCCCTGCGATCCCGTAAGCCTGCGCGAGAACTGCCTGCGCGAACAGCCGATCTCGGAAGAACCGCTTCTCTCACAGATCTTCTGGACGAAGCCCGGTATCTTTCGCGATCTTCGCCAGCGCTGCCGGCCCGATTTCCTCGTTATCGTGAAAGCAGAACGTGAAATTCCGCCACCCCGGCCTCTGCAGCTTTCGGTGAGAGCCGACCTGCTTCTTTAAGGTCCACCCTATTCTAGTGAGTGCCGCGTAGACGCGCCTGGCTTTCGTGGAACTCCAGGCACTCACGCCGCAAACAAGACCCGCAGCGGTTGTGGCAGTTCCTCCCCGCTCTCCATCATGTCGGCGAGCACCTGCAGGGCGATCGCCTTCGCCTTCCGCAGCGCCGATTCCTCCGTGTCGCCGTAGGCCATCACCCCCGGCAGTTCGGGAACAGAGGCCAGGAATCTCCCATCCTCTTCGCGCTCGATCTCAATCCGCAAGGGTTGGATCTCAACCATATACCTACGCTGATTCTACCGGAAACCGAGCGGGCTTGCACAAGGTCGCTGCGCCACGGCTGGTTCCGCGCTCACCCCGCGTATTCCAGCACCAGCAACGTAATGTCGTCGGACTGTGCCGCGCCCTGGGTAAAATCGCGAACCGCCATCTGGATCGCATCGTGGACGGCGTCGGCCGTAGAAGCGGCATGCGCGCCCGCCAGCGCCTGTAACCGTTTCACCCCAAAAAACCCTCCGTTGGCATCTTGCGCTTCGGTCACACCGTCGGTATAGATGATGAGCTTGTCGCCGGGCGTGAGGCGGGTATCCGCCACTTCGAATTCCGCGCCTTCGATCAGCCCTACCGGCATGCCGGTGGCTTCCAGCACGGCCGTCACCCCGCTCGAACGCAGCACCAGCGGGGGACAATGGGCGGCGTTGACGTAGCGAACCGAGCCGTCGCGCTCCACCTGACAGAAAAAGATGGTGGCGTACTTTTCCCCGCCCATGCGCTCGAACAGGAACCGGTTCAGCCGCGCCACGCCGCGGTCCAACTCGCCCCCTTTAATAGCGCCTGGAATCATGAGCGCGCCCTGCAGCACGCCGGCCAGCAGCGCGGAGCTGACGCCTTTGCCGGAAACGTCCGCCACCACGGCGGACCAGCAGTCGGGCGTAGCCTCCACCAGGTCGTAATAATCGCCGCCGACTTGTTGCGAAGCCATGCTGCTGGCGGCGGCGCGCAGCCAGCCCTCGGTGGGCAGATGGGCCGGCAACAGGCTCTGCTGAATGGAGCGCGCCACCCGCAGTTCCTCGTCCATCGCCAGCTTGGCGCGCTCCTCCTCGAGCAGCCTGGCGTTTTCGAGCACGGTCGAGGCTTCGATCGCCAAGGTCTGCAGCAGTTCGCGGTTGCCGCCGGCTAGGTCCGCCACGGCCACGCGGGAATCGATATATAACACGCCCACGGTCTCGCTGGCGGTGGAAAGCACGCTGGTGGCGTCGCCCTGCCCGGCGCGAATCCGCACCAGCGGCAGGCAAACCACGCTGCGCAATTCCAGGTCGGCAATGCTGTTGTCGGGCCGGGTTTCGTCGGCGCCCAGCGGGTCGAAATTCATGGAAAGCAGTTCCCGCCGGTGGCGTAGCGCGCGCCCGATCAGCTCGCGCGGCACCCTCAGATCGGTGTCGCGCAGATTGTGCCCGTGACGATGCCGCGCCACGCGCGTATCCAGCGCATCGCCGGAGCGGAGCAGCAGAAAACCGCGCTCGCCGCCGGTCACGGCAAGCGCGGCATCCACCACCTGCGCCAGAACGTCGTCCACCGAAAACGAGCTCTGCAGCGTCCGCGCCAGATCGAGAATGGCGCGCAGCTTGCCCATATTGCCGCCCACGCCGGCGCCCGCAGCCTGTTCCGGCGCGGCCACCTGGTCCACCAGGCGCTTCAGTTCCTGGCCGTCGAACGAGAAAACCGCCTGGTAGGAATCGCGCGCCCCGAACTCGATGCGGTCGAAGGGCCGCAACACGTGGCGCTCCACGCGCGCGCCGTTGACGAAGGTGCCGTGACGGCTGCCGCAATCGTGCAGCACATACTCGTCCAGCTCGACCTCGATGCGCGCATGGTTGCGCGAAACCCGGCTGTCGCGCAGAATCAGTTGATTGTCCGCGTGGCGGCCGATATGAAAAGGCAGCGGATCGAGCGGAACGCGCGTGCGGTGCCCATTGGGGTCGGTCACGTTCAACGAGGCCGGCCCAGGCGCGGTGACCGTGGCAGGTTGCGCGGCGGGAACCGGTTCCATCGGGTCAACGGCGGGCGCGGGCTTTGCGCTCGCGGCCGGCCGGCTCCGCGGTTTCGTCGCGCGCTACTTCCATTTCGCGCGCGCGCAACGTCTGGCAATGCGAGCAATATCCGCCTACTTCGGTGCGCGCCAGCAAAACCTGGAATCCGAAATGTGCCTCCACCTGGCGGCGGAGGCGTTGCAGCGGTTCGCCGAAAAACTCTTCCACCTTCCCGCACCGCAGGCAAATCACGTGAGCGTGCTCCTGTTTCAGGCGGGTTTCGTAATAGTGCTGGTCGCCCTCATGGTGCATCAGGTCCAGTTCGTCCACCAGGCCGCCGGTTTTCAGCATCTTGAGCGTGCGGTAGACGGTGACGCGGTTTAGCTTCGGATCGCGCTCCTTGGCAAGCTGATAGAGGCGCTCCGCATCCAGGTGCTCTCCGGATTTGTCGATCAGATCGAGGAGAATCTGCCGCTGGCGAGTCAGCCGCACGCCGCGTTGCCGCAACGACCCCTGTATCGAATCCAAAGGCATATCGGAAAGCGTACCTAATTTTAGCTCAAAAAGTTAAGGCGGAAGAGCGGGCAGGGGACTTGCATGTCGAAGCGAGGGACCCGCTCGGCTCTAAGGTCATGTCGAGATTTACGTGGTGGCGCGCCGAGGGCTTAGAATGAAGTTGTGAAGGAAAGAAATGCCAGCACGAATTCCAACAACGGCGCGAGCCGTAATCGGGCTGTTTCGCCTCTTGGGCGGGACCTTCGCAAGATAGTGGAAAGAATCGCGTCGAGCGGTATAAAGCCATTGAATCGGAGGGGGGTTGCCAAAGAGGTCTCCGAGCGCAGGGGCGGCCGCTGATTGTCCCGCATACGGACTTTCCTCGACAGTGGCGTCCTCATCACGGCAGCCCGGTCCAAGGGGCCCGACCAACAGTTAGCCTTGTCGGTCCTCGATGACCCGAACCGCCGTTTTCTGGCGTCACCATTCCTGGCGCTCGAGGTCATTCCGAAAGCGATCTTCCACAGGCAAGCCCTGGAACTGTCGTTTTACGAGCGTTACCTGGCCTCGGCAGCAATTTATCGGGGGGCTGAACCGCATTGAGGCGGTGGCCCGAGCCGAGGCGGGGCGATACGGGCTAGCGGCTCTCGACGCGTTGCACGTGGCGGCGGCATTCCTACTGAGAGGGGACGAGCTCATCACGACCGAGAAACCCGGAAAGCCGATGTACCGGACAAGCCTCATTAAGGTCCGTTCGCTCTATCGCTAGCCTCGGCGGGCCGGCCCATCCCTGGAGCGACGGCTTCTTTCAGAAGTGCCCATGCGTCTGTAGGGTAGGCAGTAGACATTCTGCCACCACAAGTGGTAGAATCCCTACTACATGGCCGGCACCGAAAAACTCGACGTCTTGCAGGGCACTCTCGATCTTCTGATCCTCCAAACCCTGCAATGGGGGCCCCGGCACGGCCATGGGATCGGGCAGAGCATCCGCGCCAAATCCGGCGATCTGCTGCAAGTCGAGCACGGCAGCATCTATCCGGCGCTGCACCGGCTGCGGCGCGAGGGCTGGATTGCCTCCGATTGGAAGGTTTCCGAGAACAATCAGCGGGCGCGCTACTACCGGCTCACCGCGGATGGGCGCAAACAACTGGAGCGCGAACAAAACCGCTGGAAACTTTTCGTGAAAACCATGGCCCGGGTGATGCGGCCGCAGGAGTAGCTATGCGCTGGATTACAAGCTGGTTGCGGCGCGAGCGCGAGGACGACGAACTGGCCGAGGAGTTGCGCTCCCATCTCGCCATCGAAGCGCGCCAGCGGGTAGAGGCCGGCGAAGATCCCGCCGAGGCCGCGCGCGCGGCCCGCCGCCTGTTCGGCAGTCCGGCTTTCATTCAGGAAACCACCCGCGAAACCTGGGGCTGGAGCAAGCTGGAGCAGCTTACCGACGACCTTCGCTTCGGCCTGCGCATGCTGCGCAAAACGCCGGCCTGGACTGCGGTCATCTGCGCCACCCTGGCGCTCGGTATCGGTTGGAGCACGGCCATCTTCAGCGTGGCCTATGGCGTTCTGCTGGCGCCGCTGCCGTACCCGCGGCCCAGCCAACTCATGGCCCTGTGGCCCTCCGCGCCGAAATACGGTTATCCGCGGTTCAACGTCAGCGCGGCCCTCTGGATGCACTGGAAACGCCGCTCGCGGCTGTTCGAAGGCATCGCCCTGACCCGCCCGATCGCCAACTTCAACTTGACCGGCGATGGTCCGCCGGAGCGGTTAGAAGGCGCGCGCACTACGGCCGATCTTCCGCAAGTGCTGAGCGTGACGCGCGGGTGGCGATTCTCAGCTACCGTTTGTGGCAGCGCCGGTTCGGAGGCGACGCGGCCATCGTCGGCCGTAAGATCCCATTGAACGGCGAACCGTTCGAGGTGATCGGTATTATGCCGCCCGAATACCGCTATCCCAGCGGCCAATTCGAGCTCTGGACACCCCTGTATATTCCGCCGGACGAATTCGTGGACGGCGCGAATTATCAGTACATCGCACTGGGGCGGCTGAAGCCGGGCGTGGGCGTGGCGCGGGCACGCGGAGAGATGGCGGCGATCATGCGGCAGCTCGCGACAGATATGCCCAAGCTATACCGCGCGGGCAGCGAGACCCTGAGCGTCTTGGTCGAACCTCTGGCCGAAAGCGACGCCTTCCAGGTACGCAATTCGCTTTACGTGCTGCTGGCCGCGGTGGGCTGCCTGCTGGCGATCGGCTGCATGAACCTGGGAGCGCTGCTGATTGCGCGCACCAGCGCCCGCAGCCACGAAATGGCGTTGCGCGCGGCGTTGGGCGCAAGCGCGGGCCGTCTGCGTCGCCAGATGCTGGCCGAAGTTCTGCCACTGGCCCTGGCCGGTTCGGCCGGCGGAATGCTGCTGGCGGATTGGATTTTGAAAGCGCTGCTGCCGTACCTGCCGCCCACTTTGCCGCGCACCGAATCTATTGGCCTGCACGGTACGGCGATCGCGTTCGCCGTGGCCGCCAGCGTCGCCGTGGTTTTGCTGGCCGGGCTTCTGCCCGCCGGGTTTCGAGGACGAAACCGGATGGGTGATGCGCTGCGGCAGAACTCCCGCTCCGTGGCGCGCGGCGGCGGCTTACGAAGCATGCTGGTGGTGGCGCAGATTGCCGTAGCGGTGGTGCTGGTCTTCGCCGGCGCTCTGTTTGCCCGAAGCTTGCAGGCCCTGCTGCGCGTCGACCCCGGCTATTCCACCCGCGGCGTGATCACCATGCATCTTGCCGTGACACGCGCCAAGTACCCCAAAGACGCCCAGGTCGCCGATTATTATGATCGCTTGCTGGCGCGCATCCGCACCGTGCCGGGCGTGACGGCTGCGGGTGTTGTGAATCGGCTGCCCTTGAGCGGCATCGCGCAAACCGGCCCGGTGGAGTTTGAAAACAAGCCCGGAATCTTCGATTCCGACTGGCGGTCCGCCACGCCCGGCTATTTCGAAGCGATCGGCATTCCGCTCAAACGCGGGCGCGTATTCCAAGAGACGGACCGCGAAAACTCGCCCGCCATCGGCTTGATCGACGAACACTTGGCCCGCCGCGTCTTCGGAGTGGAAGACCCCGTCGGCAAACGCTTCCGCATTTCGCTCGGCCAGTTCCGTGGCCCCTGGACCGAGATTGTGGGCGTAGTGGGCCACATCCGCAACGACTCGCCGGAACAGGACGCTCGCCCCCAGGTCTATTGGCCCGAGACGCAGCGCACCCAGGATCGCGGCGCGCTGGCGGTGCGCACCATGGGCCGCCCCGATTCGTTCGCGCCTCAGGTAATAGAGCAAATCCGCAGGGAAGACGCCGAACAGCCGGTCTACGACGTTCGCTCCATGGAGGAATGGCTGGCGCGAACCGAATCGTCGCGCAATCTGTTGACCGCGCTGGTGGGCGTCTTCGGCGGCGCATCGCTCGTGCTGGCGTGTCTCGGCCTGTATGGCGTGGTGTCGTATACCGCCCTGTTGCGGCTGCGCGAGTTCGGCATCCGCATGGCTCTCGGCGCGGGCGCCGGCCACGTGCGCGCTCTGGTGCTGCGACAAGCCGGGAGGTTGGCTTTCGCCGGTTCCGCGCTGGGCCTGGCATTGGCTTGGCCGGTGAGCCGCGCCATCCAGAGCCTGCTGTTCGGCGTCGCTCCCAGCGACGTTCTCGCCTGGGCGCTGGCGCCGCTCCTGCTGATTGCCGTGGCTCTTCTAGCAGGTTTCGGCCCGGCGCGCAGGGCATCGAAGGCCGATCCCGCCGTCACGCTACGCGCGGAGTAGCGCGCCACGAGATTCAGCCGGTTTGGCGGTCTCCGGTCAAGTAGTAATGCACCGCCGGAGTAACGATCAGCGACAGGACCATGGACGCCAGGATGCCGCCGATTACGGCGATGGCTAGCGGTTGCAGCATCTGGGACCCGGCGCCGATGGCCAGCGACAGGGGGATCATGCCGGCGATGGTGGCCAGCGCGGTCATGACGATGGGGCGGAGGCGGCGTTCGCCGGCCTGGATCATGGCGTCGCGGTGGGAAGAACCTTCGGCGCGGAAACGCTGGTCGGCATCGAGCAGCAGGATACCGTTCTTGGCCACGATGCCGATCACCATGATCAGCCCCATGAACGACGAGATGTTGAAGGTGATACCGGTCACGAGCAGGGCGAAAAAGACGCCGGAGGTGGAAAGCAGCGCCGAGGCCAGGATGGCGGTGGGGGCGGCGAAGGTGCGGAACTCGAACAGGAGCACGGTGAAAACCAGGACCACGGCCAGGAACAGCACCTTGACGAGGTCGCGGAAGGATTTTTGCTGCTCTTCATAGGTGCCGCCGTAGGCCACGCGAATCGACGGCGGAACGTTCATGCCGTTGACGGCCTGCTGCACCAGGGCCATGCCCTTGCCCAGGCTCATGCCTTCGAAGCGGCCGGTGACGGCGATGTAGCGCTGCAGGTTGTCGCGGAGGATTTCGGTCTGGCCCACCTCGCTCCGGAAATCCGCCACGGAACCGAGGCTAGCGGTCTTGCCGCTCTGGCTGCTGGTGATGATGGTGTTGCGAATCTGGTCGAGGTCGAGGCGGGTAGATTCCGGAAAGCGCACGCGGATGGTATAGGAGCGGTCGTTGACGATCACGGGCGTGGCGGCGGGCTCGCCCTGCAGAATGGCGCTGGCATCGAGCTCGATTTCCTGGGGAGAGAAGCCGGCGCGGGCGGCCACCACGGGATCGACGTTGATGTCGATGGCGGAACCGCTGATGGTGTTTTCGATTCCGTCCTTGACGTCGGTCACACTCGGAATCTTTTTGATTTGCTCGGCGATCTTTGGCCCCCATTGTTTGAGCAGATCGGGATCGGGACTGAAGAGCTTGATCTCGATCGGTTCGGGCGAATTGCTCAGGTCGCCGATCATGTCCTGCAGCAACTGAGGGAACTCGACGTCAAGCTGGGGATACTTTTCGTTTACCGTGGCGCGGACGCCGGAGATGATTTCGTCGATGCCACGCCGAGGAAGCGGCTTGAGGCGGACGGTGAAGTCGCCCTGGTTGGCTTCGGTGACCGCGGCCAGGCCCAGTTGCAATCCGGTGCGCCGCGAAGTGCTTTCCACCTCGGGCGTGGATTTCAGGATTTTTTCCACGCCGAGAAGTACCTGGTTGGTATCTTCGAGCGAAGACCCGGCGGGCATCAGATAGTCGAGGATGAAACCGCCTTCGTCCATGGCGGGAAGCAGATCGCTGCCGAGCGCCTGGTAGCAGAAGTAGGACGCGACAATGAGCCCGAGTGAGCCCAGGGCCAAAACCAACGGATAGGCCAGGACGAAGCGCAGCGCACGGCCGTAGATGCGGATGATGCGGCCCATCGCTCCGGTAGTGGAAAAGTGGCCGAGCGCGTCGGCGGAGGCGGTGGCGTGACCGGAGGCCTGGCGGCGGAGCAGGTAGTGGCTCAGGGTGGGGGTCCAGGTCAGGGCCAGACCAAGCGAAGTGAGCAGCGCGGTAGCCACGGTGACGGCCAGCGCGCGAAAGAACGTTCCCGTGACTCCAGCGACACTGATCAGCGGCAGAAATACCACGATGGGAGTGACGGTGGAACCTACCAGCGGCAGGCGGATTTCGCGCAACGCGCTGCCGATAGCCTGGGCGCGCGTTTGGCCGGAATCGCGGTGCAGGACGATGTTTTCCACTACCACGATGGCGTCGTCGATGATCAGGCCGACCGCGGCGGCGAGGCCGCCCAGAGTCATCAGGTTGAAACTCTGGTTCATGAGGCGGAGGGCGATGAGGGTGATGGCGATGGTGGCGGGAATGACGAGGCCGGCTACCAGCGAGCTGCCCCAATCGCGCAGAAACAAGACCAGGATCGCGGCCGCCAGAATGAGGCCGACCAGGATAGCGTCGCGAACGCTCGCGATGGAATCGACCACCAAGCGGGACTGATCGTAAAAGGTAGTGATCTTAACGCCCGGAGGCAGAGTTTTCTGGATCTGGGCGAGCTCGGCCGAAGCCCCTTCGGCTACCGCTACGGTGTTGCCATCGGGCTGCCGGAAAATATTCAGCAGCACGGCGGGCTTGCCATTGGCGGTGACCAGCGTATAGACCGGCATGACCGAAGGGTGCACGGTGGCGATATCGGCGATGCGCACGGGGACTCCGTTGGGGGCGGTGCGGAGGACGATGTTGCCAATGTCGGCGGGGTCATGCGCCTGGCCGCTGACGAGGGTGAGCGAAAGCTCATGGTTGTTTTCGATCAGGCCGGGGGAATCGATCATGTTGCTTCTGGCGACCGCATCCAGAATGCCCGGCACGGTGACCTGGGCCTGCAGCAGTTTGGCCGGGTCGGGCTCGATCTCGAACTCAGGCACGCTACCGCCCTGCAACACCACCATGGAAACGCCGTTGACGCGATTGAGACGCGGCTTGATGGTGTAATTGGCAAGCTCCCAAAGATCGGTTTGCGGCATGGTGTCGGAGGTCAGGCTGTAACCCAGGATGGGGAACGCGGCAAAGGTGAGGCGATTAGCGGTGAGCTTGGCGGTGGAGGGCAGCGAAGATTGTACCCGGGCCAGCGCGGCGTTGGCATACTGGAGCGTCTCGAACATATTCACGCCCCAGTTGAAGAACAGGCTGACTTCGGCCGAGCCGCGGCTGGTAATGGAACGCACTTCTTCCAGGCCCGGCACGCTGTTCATGGCCTCTTCCACGGGCCGCGTCACCGTCACCTGCATCTGGTTGATGGGCGTCACGCCGTTATCGATGCCGACGACGATGCGCGGGAAATCGGTGGTGGGGAATACGGCGACCGGAATGGTGGAAGCCAGATACACGCCCAGCAGGACCAGGGTGACGATGACGAAGATGATGGGCCGGGCCAGGTGCGCCGTCCAATGCTCGGCTGGAGATGCGGAATCGGGAACAACCGCGGTTGGTTCACTCATCGCTTCTTGCCCTGGGTTCCGGTGGGTGACGGTTTGGCTTGGCCGCCTTTGGGCGCGTCCGGTTTGCCACCGGAATCGTCGCCGCCGCCCTGGTCTTCGTCTTCATCCTCGTCCGTCTGGGGCTGCTGGATGGTGACTTTGGCTTTGTCGTCGAGGCCCAGTCCGCCCGAAGTGACGACCTGTTCGCCTTCCTGCAATCCGCTGAGGATTTGGACGCGATCCCCCTGGCGCACCCCCACGGAAACCTTGCGTTCATGGGCGACGGAATCGGGCGTGACCACCATCACTTTGATGCCGCCGTCATCGGAATTGAGCAGGGCGGAGGCGGGCACGACCATGGTGTTCTGGATGGTTTCGGCGATGATGGAAAGGTGCGCCGAGCCGCCGGGCTTGAGGCGCTCGCCGGGGTTCGGGACTTGAACCCAGACTTCGATGGTGGTGGTGGCGGGATCGACGGTGGGGCTGACCACGGTGACTTTGCCGGCGATGTCGCCCTCCGGGCCGGCGATGCGGGCGGGGCGGCCGACGCGGATGGCGGCGGCTTCCTTTACCGGTATGTTGGCGCGGGCGACCACTTGCGAGATGTCCACCACGGAAACCAAGGGCGAGCCGGCGGCGGGCATTTCGCCGGGATAGACCGGCCGATCGGCCACGATGCCGGAGATGGGGCTGCGTACCTGGGCGTAAGCAACCTGCAGCGCGGCATTTTCATAATGCGCTTTGCCGGCGCCCACCTGGGCTTCGGCGGAACGAATGGCCTGTTGACGGCTGACCTGGTCGAGCCCTTGGAGATGGCGCTGGGCGGTATCGAACTGGCTTTGGGCCTGGACCATGGCGACCTTGGCGTCGTCGGCCAGCTTTTGGGCGAGGGCGCCCTCCTTCACCAGCGTGACGCGGCTTTCGTAGACTTTTTTGGCGGCCTCGAGCGCCTGGCGGGCAGATTCGACGTCGGACCGGGCCTTGGTCTGGTCTTCCTGAACGGTGGCCCCGGTGAGGGTCTGATAGGCCGCCTCCGCCTGCTCATACTGGTTCTTGCTTTCGTTGGCGGCAGCGGCCAGGTCGCCGCTTTCGAGCTCCACCAGCAACTGGCCGGCGCGAACGTGATCGCCGCGATTGACCAGCACGCGGCGCACGGGCGCGGTGATTTTGGAGGTGACGTTGGCCTGGTTGACGGGATAGAGAATCGCGTCGGAGGCAACCATTTGGTCTATGGCGCCGCGTACGGCGGTTTCGACGGTGACGGGTGTGGGCGCCTCGGCATCCTTCTCTCCTTCCTTCTTGCCGCAGCCGGCCAGAAGGAGGGAGGCGATGGCGAGTAGGGCGGACCCCCTGGTCCGCGGCCGGCCCCCTGGCCGGCCTTTGCTTGTCCGCATATTGATCAGAGCCATACTTATAACGTTCCGGTGAGAATCTTCAGGTTGTCGAGCGCCACCCGATAGCGCGCCAGGCCATCGTCGTAGGCATTGCGCGCGGTGGTGACGGTGGCTTGGGCATCCGATACTTCAAGCGCCACCGCTTCGCCGGCTTGATAGCGGAGCACGGTCAAGCGCAGGCTCTCGGCGGCCAGATCGACGGAGCTGCGCAGCGAATCGAGCTGCGATTGAGCCGCCCGTGCCTCCGCGTACATAGAGGCGACAGCGCTCGAGAGGGTGCGCCGGGTGAGCGCCAGATCGAGCTGCGCCTGTTCCCGTTTCTCCTCGGCCTGCTTGACCTTGCTGTGCGTCGCGCCCCAGTTCCACAGCGGGACATTCAGCGTGATCGCGGCCGAATACCCCAGGTTCTTGCGCCCATTGAGCTCGTAATCGGGAAGCGTGCTGCGCCCGGTTGCCTGGGTCGCATAATCGGTGCGGACGGCGAACTGGTTGGCGTCGATGCCGTAAAAGAAGTCCACACTCAACGACGGCAAGTAGCCGTAGCGCGCCACGCCGATGTCGTAGCCGGATTCGAGCAGGCTGGCTTGGGCGCTCTTGAGATCGGGATTGCTGGCGGTAGCTTGAGAGCGTGCCTCGGCCAGTTCCGGAAGCGTTGCGGCTGGGTTGAGGTCGTCCACCACCTCGAAGTTCGAGCTGAAGTCGGGAAAGATCAAAACGCCCAGGGCGATCTTGGCTTTCTCGATGGCGGCTTCGGCTTCGCGCAGATCGCGCCGCCGCTGTTCCAGGTCGATCTGGGCCTTGACCACGTCGGCATGGGCGCTTTCGCCGCCTTTTTCGAGGTCCCGGGTGATGGCCACGAACCGCTCGGCTTCCTGTAAGCTGGTTTGAGCATTGGCGAAATGGCGCTGGGCGGAGACAACGCCGTAATAATCCCCAACCACGGTGGCGTCGAGGCCGCGCGCGGCTACTTCCACTTTGGCGCGGGCAAGAGCCTCGGCCGCGGAGGCGCGGCGCACTTCGCCGTTGCGGGTGACGGCCAGCAGCTCCTGGTGCAGCACGGCCTGTTCATTGTAGACGTGCACGCCGTCGTTGGCCACGTACACACCGGAAGGCGTGCCGTTGCCTTCGGTATAGAGGAACTGGTTCAGGGCGCTGAGGGAAGGCAGGCGGGCCGCACGCGCCTGGACGGCATCTTCGTGGGCCTGGAGAACCGCCAGGTTGGCGCTCTGAATCTGCCCGGCGTACTGCCTGGCGCGGGTCAGGGCCTGGGCGAGCTTGATGGCCGGCGGCGCCGCGCCGGGCTGGGGTGTCTGGGCTTGGCAGTCCGACGGCAGGCTTAGCCCTGTAAATACCAACGAGCAGCACCAGGCGAGTCCTTTGAAATTCATAGCGAATTGCTAGTGTAGCTTTTAGTGCAGCACGGCAACCTGAAGAATCACTGAACGCGGAAACCAGGAAAAGCCGAGATGACTCTCGGCTCAGCAGGCTTGACAGCCCGCGCCACGAGTTTGGGTTAGCGGTCTTCGCACCGGTTGTTCCGGACCGTGTTGGCGGCTGGCGGAATGGATGGCGCAGCCTCCACGCAGTGGGTTCTCATATGGTAGCCGCCGATCAAATTGTCTTCCACCACGACGTGCGCGGAGGGCGCGGGGCGCTCGGCGCCCTTGCCGAGGTAAATCCCGGCGGCCAGAATGTCGGGCTGGCTGGCATCGTAGACGCAGCCGCAGTGCGCCGTATTCAGATGCAGCAATTGGTTGCCGGCGATGCGATGGCCCTGGCCGATGACGAAAATTCCCCCATAGAGCGGGCCGTCGATCGCGTTGTCCAGCACCTCAATGTTGCGCGATTGCATATCGGGGTTGCTGTTGTTCATGACGATGCCGTAGTTGCCGAAGGGATAGCCGGCGGGCAGCCCGGCGTTGTAACAGGTGTTGCCGACGACGGCGCCGTCGTGAAAGCCATCGAGGTCGATGCACTTGCCGTCGATTTCCTCGAAGCGGTTGCCGCTATAGACAGTGCGCTCCACGTTGCCGGCGGTATCGATGGCAACCGGGATGGCGCGGTTCTCCCGGTCGATGGCTTCGACCGGATAGCCGACGCGCGCGCCCTGGTTGCCATCCACCCGGATATCGACGGCATGGCCCACCTGGATGGCGTCGCGGCCGATCTCGTCGAACCGATTCTCCGCGATCACGCCGCGGGCATTGCGCAGCGAACGGTAGAGGCTATGGGTCCAGATACCGTTGCCCAGGATGTCGCGAAGAACGCAGCCAGTAACACGGAAATCGGTGGTGCCTTCCTCTAGCAGGATCCCGCCGGTTGCGTTGTTACGCCCGAGAGCGTTGCGGCCGCCGCTGGAACGCACCATCACACCTTCGATGGCAACATCGGCAGCATGGCTGACCAGAATGGCGAAGCCGGCGACGTTGACGATGCGAAGGTTTTCGATGCGCAGTGCGTCGACGGATTCGGCCAGAATGCCATTGTTTAAGGTGAAGCGGGCGAAGCGAGTGTCGTAGGGCGGGAGGAGCGCCGGGCGTTCCAAGGCAGCGCGGTTGCCGTCGATGCCGAAGTTGTGGAGCAGCACGCCCGAACCGAGAACGATGATCATGGCGCGGCCGCGAAAATTGTCGGCAGCGTGCAAAACCGTACCGGAGGCAGCGCCGCGCAACTCCGTGTTGGCGGCGACGTCCATGGGCACGTGAAGCTCGATGATTCCCGCGGCCAACTCGATGACGCGACGCTGCGGCCAGGTGCGGACGAGACCGGCGACGAGAGGAATGGTAAGAGCGAGAAGGAGCCAGCGGGGATTCAAGGGTGGCCTCGGGTGAGAGATGGGAAGGGGCATAAGTCAAAAGTGAGGAGACGGAAGGGGGAAGACAAAAGCCACCGATGAACACCGATGAACGCAGATAACTCCCTTAATGTTTTCATCGGTGTTTATCGGCGTTCATCGGTGGCTCAATCTTTTTCCGCACCCCGCTACGCCACCTCGATGGGAATCGGTGCAAACTTCCTCCGCCCCAAACGCAATTCCACCTGGTGCGGGCCGGCGGCGATTTCCTCGGGCAGGAGGAAGTTGAATTCCCAGCGGCCCTCCACCGGGTCGGTGCAAAAGCTATCGATCTCGAGAGCCGCGCGGCCATCCACCGCAGCGTCGAAACCGGCGGCATCGTTCACGTCCGAGAGACTCACTTTCACGCGGCGGGTGGCGATGCGATTGCCGCTCATGAGATTGATGGCATCGGTGAGAGCGGCGATGCGCGGCACGGCGGGAGGCGCCGGCATGATCCGCACCCACGCGGGCGCCGCGGCCGGTTCACCGCGCAAGATCGCTTCCACCGGAACCAGGCCGGTGCGCAAGCCTTCGGGCAGCCAGGCAGTGACTTGCGAAACCCCGTCGGCGGCCGGCTCGCCGATGTAAATGGGGCGACAATCGCGGCCGTCGGCGGTGATGCGAAGGTTGTTCAAGTCGGCGTCGGGGTCGAGATTCCCGATCCAGACGGAGATGGCGGCCTGGGCGCCGGCGGCGGGAGCCACACCTTCGCCGGAGAACGCGTTGCCGACGTTGCGGATCGAGCATGTGCCGCGCGCAGCCGCAGGAGAGGCGCCGCCGGGCTTGCGGCAGGTCACCCACATGTATTGCGTCCAGATCTGCTCCAGCCCCAGAAGCTGCCAACCGCGCGCGCGGGCCATCTCGCGAATTTCGTCAGGCGCGATTCGAACTCCGCTCCAGGTGTCGTACTGCCGCGCGTGGGCCGGCAGTCCGTTGATCTGGCACCGCAGAACACCGCCCGGCTTCAGCACCCGCCAGGCTTCGTCCAGGTAGTGAAAAACCACTTCGCGGCTGGGGATGTGCTGGAACACGGCGTAGGAATACACGAAATCGAAGCGCGCGTTGGGGAAGATGCTCAGGTCCGAGCCGGAGCCGTGGTGAGGGAAAGCGTTGGCGACGCCGGCGAGGCGTTCCCGCGCCAGGCGAATCATTTCATCGGATACGTCGACGCCGTGGATTTCGGTGAAGTGCCGGCTCATGGGGCGCATCAGGCGCCCGGGGCCGCAGCCGATTTCGAGAGCGGCGTCGCGGCAGCGCAGGCGCGGCAGTTCGCGTTCGAGGTGAAATACGATGTCTGCGCCGCTCGAAAAGAACTCGTCGGTCTGCTGGCTGCGCCGTCCGAAAGCGACGTAGTAGTAAGCGTCTTCGGCGGCGCGCTGGTTCCAATCGGCGCGCATCCGCGCGAGCACTTCGGGGTCGTCCATCTGCCAGTTGTTATTCTAGCGTTTATGGCTGTTGCCTTTCGCGGAGTCAGCGCCCGGCCGCTCACCGGTTTCGACGCCGCCGCGCCGGATGCGGCGGTGATCGGGATTGTGGGCGAAAACGGCGCTGGAAAGAGCCGCCTGCTCGGCTTGGCCGCGGGAATGGAGCAGCCGGCCGCTGGTGTGGTGGAGCGCTCCGGCGAGGCGCGCTGGCTGGGGCCGGACGATGCGTTGGCGCTCGCGCCCGCCGCGGTCATCGCCATCGATCAGAGCTTCGCACGCCAGGATTGGCTGGTGCGCGAACGCGCGGCGGTGGCGCTCGACCGGCTGCGGCGCGGCGGCTCAACCATTCTGGTGGCTTCGCATGAGGAAGAGTTGCTGCTGCGCCTCGCGGATGAAATCTGGTGGCTGGACAAAGGCAAATTGGCAGGCCGCGGCGATCCGGCGGAAATCCTCTCGGCCTACCGCAAACATTTGGCCGAACGGTTGCGCGCCTGGGGCAGCACGGTCTCGCCGCCGCTTTCGCCACGCATGCGCCGCGGCGACGGCCGCGCCGAGGTGGTCTCGATTACGACCCTGGGCGAGGATGGCCGCACGGCTTCGGTATGGCGCTCGGGCGAACTGGCCGTGGTGAAAGTGCGGGTCCGGTTCTGCAAGGCAGTGGCCGATCCGGTGGTCGGCATGCTCATCCGCACGCGCATCGGTCTGAACGTCTACGGCACCAATACCGAGCTGGAACGGCTGAAACTCGGGCCGGTAGAGGCCGGCGATACGCTGGAGGTCGCTTTCGCCTTCCGCTGCGAGCTCTGCCCGCAGGAATATACTCTCACCGCCGCCTCTCACGACCCCGACGGCGTGTGGCACGACTGGCTGGAGGACGCGGTGGCGTTTTCGGTAAGCGACACCCGCTATACCGCGGGAGTAGCTAACTTGCGCGCGCAGGCGAGTTGGACGAAGGTGTGATGTCAGATTTTCAGATTATCGATGGCACCGGCACGACGCCGCGCATCGGCTCGCTGCTGATTAAGCCTGCGTCCGCGGTGTGCAACCTGGATTGCTCCTACTGTTTTTATCTCGACCGCGAAGCCGACCCTTACCAGGCCCTGCCCGGGCGGCGCATGACCTTAGAGACGCTGGAGCGGATGGTGGACACTTTCCTTTTCTATTCCTATCCTGCGAGCATCTTCGCGTTTCAGGGCGGCGAGCCCACCCTGGCCGGGCCGGCATTTTTCGAATCGTTGGTGGAATTTCAGAAGCGGTACGGCCGAAACGGACAATCAGTTTCGAACGCGATGCAAACCAACGGCATCCTGCTGGACGATGCGTGGTGCCGAATCTTCAAAGAGACGCAATGGCTGATCGGAATTTCGCTCGACGGGCCGGAGCCGGCGCACGATCTGTACCGCGTCAATAAGGCCGGTGCGGGCACCTGGCGCAAAGTCATTCAGGGAGTCGACTGCCTGAAGAAGAACGGCGTGGAGTTTAATGTGTTGTGCGTGCTGAGCCAGGCGAATGTCGGCCAGCCCAAGGAACTCTATCGCTTTTTCCGGGCGCTCGACATCGAGCACATTCAGTTCATTCCGCTTTCCGAATTCGACGGGCTGGGGCAGCCGCTGCCTTTCACGATTACGCCGGAACAATACGGAAGGTTTCTGTGCGAGACGTTCGACCTATGGTGGCCAGACCGAAGGCGCGTACGGATCCGCTACTTCGACAACATCGCCGAGGCGCTGGCCGGACAGAAGCCCGGCACCTGCACCATGCACGAAACCTGCGACAGTTACGTGGTGGTGGAATATAACGGCGACGTCTACCCGTGCGACTTTTTCGTGGAGGAGGGCTGGAAGCTCGGCAACGTGAACGACGATTCGTGGAGCGAGATCGCGCGGCGGCAGCGGCGGTACCAGTTTGCGGCCACGAAGACCATTCCTCATGCCGAGTGCCAGGTGTGCGAATACCAATCGATCTGCCACGGCGGATGCCCCAAGCACCGGCACGACCAACGCGGCCAGTTCAGCGACCTGGACTACTTTTGCAGCGCCTACAAGATGATATTCGCCAAAGCCGTGGGCCCGTTGCGGGAAGAAGTCAAGCGGATAGCGGGGCGTGGCGCCAGCCCGGCGCGATAGAATTGCCAAACATGGCGACGAACCGTTCCGTACCGGCAGACCTTTTGCTGCCGCACATTTCCTATCCGGACCTGCCCGAGGCGATTGCCTGGCTGAGCAGAGCGTTCGGCTTCCGCGAGCATTATCGCTATGGCGAGCCGGCCGCCGGTGCGATGGTTCATCAGTGGAATTGCAATCGCATTTCATCGGGGGAATCATGCTGGTGACCGGTGTCCCGCCTGGCGCACTCGAACCGGAGCTGACTCGCATCTTGGCGGGAATCGACCCGAACTTGACCATCATTAGCGTCAGGACCATGGAACAGCGGGTCGCTCTAACCTTCGATCAGGAACGCGCCGTTGCCACTCTGGCGGAACTTTTCGGAGCGGTGGCTCTACTGCTGGCCGCGGTTGGGCTCTACGGTGTGACCGCCTACACAGTCGCGCAGCGGACCAACGAGATCGGGATTCGCATGGCGCTTGGCGCCGGCCGCGCGGAGGTGGTTCGACACGTGCTCCGCGGCGCGTTTGTGCGCGTGGTAGTCGGGCTGGGACTGGGCCTCCCGCTCGCCGTAGCCGCCGGACGCCTGATCTCGAGCCAGTTATACGGTGTTTCCTTTTGGGACCCGCTGGCGCTGACGGTAGCCGCGAGCGCACTCGCGATCTGCGCCCTGATCGCAGCACTGGTTCCGGCTAGCGCCGCCGCATCCATTTCGCCTATGACTGCGCTCAGAACCGAGTAACGCCCCGCCGCGCTGTAGCTCGCCTATCTTTTCCGGGGCATCTCGCGCCATGGGGACATCCGCGATATACACTGGGAACCATACCGTTGATGAAAGGACCCGAAAATGACAAAAGTCGAGTTGTACTCGGTGGTTGTTCCCAACAAGCCGGGCAAGGGGGCACAGTTGCTCGCCGCTTTCAAAGAGGCCGGCGTAAATTTCACGGCCATTTGGGGGTACCCGGTTGGCAAGCGCAGGTGCAGGATCGACCTGGTTGCGGAAAATGGAGCGCTCCTCAAGAAGGCCGCAAAGCAATTGAAGATCAAGCTCGGAAAAAAACAAACCGCATTCCACCTCACCGGTGAAGACCACCCGGGCGCGGTCGCTGAAGATCTGGCCAAGCTGGCGGCACAGAAGATCAACGTCTACGCGCTCCAGGCCCTTTGCGCCGGCAGCGGCCGCTTTGGCGTTCTCATTCAGGTAGATCAGGACGCCGTCAAGAAGGCTGCCAAGGCTTTAGCGTAGTTGAGGCTATCGGGCGAGGCAAACGGGGAAGTCGCGGCTCAGTTTCGGCTCAGTTCGGCGTCACCGGGGAAACCGTCAAGGCTCACGTAAAAGGCATCCTGTCGAAATTGGGCGTCAACGGCCGCACCCACGCCTGCTTCGCCGGGCAAGCCCTGTCAGCTACTTGGTCTTCACATCCTCCCGCTTGAACGTTGTCACCTGCGCCTGCATCAGGCCGTCTTTCGTCTCATAGGCGTCAGCGCCGCGGTAGGGCTGCGCCAGAAATGGAGCGTCGGCCCTCCACTGCACATTCAGCGTGTCCCCGACTTTCTGCATGTGCTCCACCGTGAATTTCAGCCCGCAGATCCCGCCCTCGCGAAAAGGCTTCACCACCTGGGCAAACATTGCGCCCACGGCCTCGCGCCCCTGGGCAAGAACCCCGTCCGGAGAAAAAATCTCCACGTCCGCCGGATCTTGTGCCATAATCCGGTTCCAGTCGCAGGCGTTTATCGCCGCCATATGTTCCTTCACCACGGCCTCGGCGGTGGCCTGACGTTTCAGTGGCGGCAGCTTCGGCTGCTGCGCCAAGGTGACTGACGCAAGACTGATCGCCACCATCGCACCGCAAATCGCGAAATGTCGGTTCATGGTTTTCAGGCTATCATCTCGCAGAAGGAAAATAAGAGGCGATTGGAGCAATCGACGGGAGGCCGCGTGGAGGATCGCCTTCCCGGAGAGGCGACTCGGCCGGCGCGCGAACTTGCCCGTTATCTGCTAAAGTCCATCTCTATGGAAGACTACATGGTTCGCCTCCCTGGCAAGCGCCGTTGTCGAGCCTCGCTGATCGTACTGATGCTGTCGACGGCGCCGCACCTGCTGCGCGCGCAAGCGGCCGCGGCACCGGCAACACCTCCACCCACCGTTCCGGATTGGGCCTTGCCGGGCTCCGCCACGCACAAACAGGTGCCGCCGCCGGCAGATTTTCACCGGCCGAGCCAGAACTTCAACACGCCGATCGGTGTGTTCGAAGGCCAATCTGACATCGGCAGCGCAGTGGCGCCGGGTAGCGCCAGTTACGACGCCAGCACCAGGCAGTACACCATCAATTCGGCCGGTTACAACATCTGGTACTCGCGTGACGAGTTCCGCTATCTCTGGAAAAAGATCTCCGGGGACGTTTCCCTCGCGGCCGGCGTTACTTTCCCGGACCCGAACGGATACGGCGACCGCAAGGTGGTCCTGGTCATTCGCCAAGATCTCGACGACGATTCCAAGGAAGCCATGGTTGCGGAACACGGTGTGGGTATGGTTCACCTGGCACAGCGTCCCCAGAGAGGCGCGAACATGACAGATATGCAGTACCGCTTCGGTGGCACCCTCGCCAAAGTCAGGGCGAAACGGATCGGAATCGAAAAGCATGGCGACTCCATCGCGATCTTCATCAGCCTGGTAGGGGAACCCATGCAACAACTGGGCCCACCCATTCAGCTACCCTTCGACCGACCTTTTTACGTTGGCATCGGCTTTTGCTCCCATTTGCCGGACAAGTCCGATACTGCTGTGATCTCCAATGTGGTTCTCGAGAACTCGGCGGGCAAGGTGCACTAGCGCGGAACGGCGCTTCGATACGGTGATACATTGACCATTCGAGATCGGCAACCGCAAGGAGCCACGAACATGTATTCGAGACGCGACTTTGGCAAGCTGGCGCTGGCGGCTTTGCCAGCGGCCGCCATGGCCGCCAAGAAAATCGACTCCGCCGTCCATGGTATCCAGTTCGGCCTCCAGAGTTATGTCTTCTCCGGCCTGGGCCTGCCGCCCGACACGGTTCTCGACGTTGTGATTGCCTCCATGGTCGAATCCGGCTTGGGCAACTGCGACCTTTTCGCCCCGCTGATCCAGCCCGCCGCGCTCGTCGAGCGCACCCGTTCGGGCCCTCCCACCCCCGCCGAAGTCTTGCCCGAGGTTGCCGCCGCACGCGCCAAGGCGCGCGAAGAGCTCGCCCAATGGTACATGACCGTCCCCCTCGATTATTTCCGCGGCATCCGGAAAAAGTTCGAAGACGCCGGAATCGCAATTCCCGCCCTGAGCCGCTTCCCCGGCTCCACGGAAGCTGAGCTCAGCCGGACTTTTGAAGTCGCCGAAGTACTGGGCGCGAAAATCCTGGTCAACGGAACCTCGGTTTCCGCCGCCAAACGATTAGCCCCGCTCGCCGACAAGCACAGCTTCACCATCGGGATCCTGGGTGGTTCGAACATGCAGTCGACAAATCCCGACTCGGTTGGCAGCGCCGGGCCGTTCGAGCAGGCGGTGTCTTTCTCGAAGAATTACGGCATGTGTTTCGATATTGGCGACGCCACCGCCGGCGGCTACGATGCTCTCAAGTTCGTCGAGGACCACCACGAAAAGATCGTGCTCCTATACCTCAAGGATCGCCGCAAGACCGGCGAAAAGGTTCCTTTCGGTGAGGGCGATGCGCCCATCGAGCAGGTGCTCCGCCTGATCCGCGACCGCAAGTATCCCATTCCCTGTTACCTCGACTGCGACTACAACACCTCTGACCGTCCCGCCGACGTCAAACGCTCGTTGGAATACGCGAAAGCGGCCCTGGCGTAGGAGCCTGCACACCGGCGTCGCGGGCGACGTTCACCCTGATCGTGCATACAATAGCCCTATGTTCACCCGGCGTGACGTTCTCAAGTCCGTTTCTCTTGTCGCGGCGTTGCCCGCGGCCAAGCTTGCTGCGCGGCAGCTCCAGGTAATCGGCGTACAGCTTTATACCGTTCGCGATGTGCTTCCGCAAAAACCCGCGGAAACGCTGCGCGCCATCGAGGCCATCGGATACCGCGAGATCGAGGCGACTTACAGCGGTTTCGACCAACTCCGGCCGATCGTCCAGGACACTCATTTGAAGCCGGTGAGTTGCCACCTGGACAACACCATGATGAACGCGGGACAGGAGGACGAACTGGCGCGTGCCGTGGACGACGCGAAGAAATGGGGTTTCTCCTACGCTGTTTTTCCCTACCTGCCGCCGTCCGAGCGCGGCGGTCTGGACAGGTTCCGCGTCCTCGCCGACCGGCTGAACCGGGCCGGCGAGAAGTGTCGCGCCGTGGGTCTGAGCTTCTGCTATCACAACCACGCTTTTGAATTCGAGCCGATGGAGGGAACTACCGGGTTCCAGGTATTGATGGACCGTTTGGACAAGAATCTCTGCGGTTTCGAAATGGACTGTTTCTGGGTGAGCGTAGCCGGCCATAGTCCAACCGAAATGCTGCGGAAGCTCTCCGGCCGCGTGCCGTTATTGCACCTGAAAGATAAAGCGGCCGGCACGCCCGTCATGTTCAAAGAATCGGTGGACCGCGGCGCTTTTAAGGAAATTGGCAAAGGAGTCCTCGACTGGCCGCCGATCCTGCGCGCCGCCGCGCCGGCCGGCGTCCGGCATTACTTTGTAGAGCAGGACCAGACTCCAGGCGACCCGGTGGAAAGCCTGCGTCAAAGCTTTGGGTACCTTTCCAAGCTGAAGTATTGAGCCAGAATTGCGGACTCCTACTGCGCAGCCGAAGCTCATTGCCGCGACTGCTCCTGAAACAGCTTTACTCCAGAGAGGGCGGATGCTCCATCACGCGATAGGCCACCAGTTGCCAATTCAAGGGCATAGCTTGGTCCCGCGTGCCCTTGACGACCACTTGGTACGAGGGCGGTACGCGCCCCAGTCCGTCGCTCCGGAATCGGTCGCGCAGGGCTGCTAAGCCTGCCGGACTGGTGAAGAATTCCATCGCGGCCGGAGCGCCCGCGCCGGTGATTCCCGAAACTACGATGGCGCGAGGCCCTTCCTCAGTTCCGGTCTGGTTCGGAAATACGGTGATCAGGCCATAGGCCACGGAAATATGCCCGGATTGACCGCGGCTGGGCACCAGCACCAGGGGGGACTTGGCTTGCGGCGATTGTTCCCGGACGATTTCCTCGCCAAGCTCCTCGTTCTCCTCAATCGTGAAAGGCGTGTTTCTCAGGACCCTGGCCGCGTAGGGGCTATAGTTCGGTCCGCCGATGACCAAGATATTCCGCTTGCGCAGCGCAACTTGGCCAACAATCACGTTCTCCGGCAAGAGCTGAACGGAGCCGCCGGAGGCAGCAATGATCTCAGCCGCTTGAACCGCCGCCGCGGCGTCCCCAAACAGGGGCGAATTAGCCGAACGGTACAAGTAAGGCTTTCCACCGCCAGGCAATCCGAGGCTGGAATACCATTCGGCGGTCTCTTTCGGCGCCAACTGGAACCCCGGGTGGTGAGGCGCACTGCGATACGGCTTGATTTGCAGCGACGGCGGGGTCGCGAGGCATAGCAGCACATCGCTGCCTGGGTGCAGCATCGGTCCCCAAAACTGCTGCAAAAGCGAATCCTGGGGCCGGTGGCGCTCGATTAGCCACGCTCCAGCGGCAAACGCCAGTAGCAGCATCGCCGCCAGGCTCAAAACAGCGCCCCTCCGGAGCCCATGCTCCGGATTTTTCGCAGTCCCCGGGCTGGGAATGAGAGTCAGAGCCCCGCCCTCCTGCGAACCCCCAACTTCATAGAAATAAGGTGCGTAGGAACCCTTGTGCAGGCCAACCCGTACGCGGGCGTCGGGGCGCTCGTGCCCGTAAAGCTGCTCGAGCTTCTGCCTCAAGTCATGGGCCCTCCCACGCACACTGGAATCGTCCGTCGGAGAATACGTTGCGGGACGGCCTAAGGCTTCGATGCCGATCGAGTATTCGGTGATCTCACCGGCGCGGCCGGCGTCTTCCATTTCAGAGATATAGCGGAGGAATCTCTTGAGTTGATCGGCGCGGGCAAACGTCTCGCTTTGCAACACCAGCGCGAGTGCCTGGCGTTTCTCTTGGGATTTGAACGGACGTTCGGTGCGAACCTCCAAAGCAACCCCCGCAATAATATATCACACCCTTATTCTGCTCGGGAACCCAAGCTTTCCAGCACTATAAGGGCACTTTCTGGCGTTAGGTAACGTTTTGTAACGGCAGTTACCTTGAAAATCCGCCGCTTTTCAAATACCATTCCGAACCAGATCTCGAACCAAGTGATCCTGAGAAATCGGGGCCTAGAAGACTCGCATTCTTCAGGCAACAGGGAGTCGTGACTCGCGTGACGTCATATCTGCATTCCAGAAGAGATTTCGGGAGGGTTGCGCTAGCTGGGCTGCCGCTTGGTTCCGCGTTGGCCTTGATCGAAGGTCAGAGTGCCGGCCAAACCGAAGCAGGGTTTCGACCTTTATTCGACGGCGCCACGTTGCGAGGGTGGAACCGGCGGACTCGGTCGGCGGCGCACCCGAGCCTAGGGAAATGGCTGGTGGAAGACGGCGTGATTGTCGGCGGTCAGGACCCTCCGGGAGTGGGATCGTATCTGGTATCCGAAGAAGCTTTCGACGATTTCGAGCTGCTGATTGAGGCCCGGCCCGATTGGCCCGCGGATACGGGAATTTTGGTACGGACGATCCCGGAGGGTAACGTTGGAATCCAAGTGCTGTTGGATCATCGCCCGCACGGAGGAATCGCCGGCTATTACGGCAACGGCTTGGGCGGATTTCATGCCTACGAATATGCCTTCAACGCCGAGCCGGACAAAGACGGACGGGTGGTGCGCCTGATTCCCGAGATACCGTCCGAGCCGACTGCCCGGATACACCTCGATTTCGCCGCACCCGTCGAGGTTTTCCTCAAGACCTGGAAGCCCGACGGGTGGAACGGGTTTCGGATCCGGTGCGTGGGGGCAATTCCGCATCTCACAACCTGGATCAATGGGGTGAAGATCAGTGAACTCGATACAGCGAACATCAAGCTGCCGGACTTCGACCCCAAGGCGATGCTCGCCCAGATCGGGCGCGCGGGCCACATCGCGCTGGAAGTGCATGACAACGATCCCCGGATGGGCAAGGACCGTTGGGGGCTGGGGAACGTGTGCCGATGGCGCAATATCTCCATCCGAACACTGTAACAGGTAAGTATGAAAGGACTTAAGCATTGGACCGAATTAAGGAAAGGACTAGGACATGTTCACTCGCTACGTTAGCGTGTTTGCTGTGTTGCTTGCCGTCCTGGCAATCTGCCAGCCCGGCTGGTCGCAGGAATCCCGAGGAACTATCCTGGGGCGCGTCACCGACGCCTCCGGCCTGACGGTTCCCAGCGCCACCGTACAGATCACCAATACCGCGACCAACGTCATGGTGACCAGCACGACCAACCAGGATGGAAACTTTTTTACCCCCTATCTGATACCCGGAGCTTACCAGATCGTGGTAGAAAAAGCAGGGTTCAAGAAGCTCGTCCGCGGCGGGCTTACGGTCGACATCGGCTCACGCATAGAAATAAACTTGCAACTGGAATTGGGCGCAGTGTCGGACACGGTAACGGTCACGGCAGAGGCCGCGCTGCTGGATACGACGGACGCTTCGGCTGGGCGCACCATGGATTTCCGCGATATCCGCGAGCTGCCGATTGAGCACGGCGACCCGGATAACATCATCGGATTGAGCCCGAATGTAGCTTTCACCGACCAGATGACCAAGGACCAGCCTTGGCAAAGCCTCAACACGGCTTATGCCTCGATCGGGTCGCGGCAATCGCGCCTGGAGTTCACTCTGGACGGGCAGTCTAATACCGCGCACGATGTGTTGCGAGGTTCGGTAATGGAAGGATGGACCCCGAACGGAGACAACACGGCAGAGATGAGGGTTCAGACTCTGACGTTTGACGTCACCGTCGGCCAGACCGAGGGAATGGTCATCAACTACAGCACGAAGTCAGGCACGAACCAGCCCCACGGCTCTTTCTATTGGGGCAAGCAATTTCCCTCGTGGAACGCCAACCAGTTCTTCTCCAACCTGGCTGGACTTCCGGCTGCGGGTTTCAATTACCAACGCCTGGGCGGCATGTTCTCCGGGCCGGTCTGGATTCCCCATGTGTATAACGGGAAGAACAGGACCTTCTTCCTGTTCTCCTACGAGCACATCCAGTCCAATACGGACCTATCGAGCGTTCTCACGGTTCCGACTGCGGCTGAGCGCGGCGGCGACTTCTCGGCCCTGCTCGCTCTGGGCGGCCAATATCAGATTTACAACCCCTATTCCCGCGTCCCCATCGGCAACGGCATCTATTCGAACACACCGCTGCCCGGAAACATAATTCCGGCTTCGCAGATCAGCCCGATCGCCACGAACATTCTGGCCTACATCCCCATGCCCGATACGGTGCAGAGCGTTGCCACGAAGGACGGTGGCAATAATGTGAACCGGAGCAACTGGCCGAGCTACATTCCCTACCACACGGAGATGTACAAGTTCGATCAAATCCTCACCGACAAGACCAGGATCATGTTCCGCTACGACGCGAATATACGGGATAGCTTAGACAGCGACTACATGGGACACGGCGACCCCGCTACGGGATCCCTCTTCTGGAACTCGACCCAAGGCGGCGACTTCGATCTCGTTCACACGTTCAGCTCGACCCTGGTGATGGACGTTCGTGTGGCCGACCAAGCCTATGTCCGCGCGCAACACGCGGAGACGGGTCAGGGGACTTTCCAGATCGCGAGTCTGGGTTTTCCGACCTATATCCAAAACAATATCTCACCGGCGAACTGGGAGTTCCCAAATTTCAGCTTTAACGGCGAATACACAATGACCGGTCCTCGCACGCCGCTTTTCAAGCAGACGCAGACCCGCGACCTCAATATCCAGTTCGACAAGATCTACGGCCAGCACGACTTTAAGTTCGGCGGCGAGTATCGCAGTTACCCCGACAACCAGACCTCCGCTAACAGCAGCCCTACTCAGGCTACCGGGCATCCCATGTTTGAGCTTGACTTTACGGACGCGTACACGCTTGGGCCGACCAGCACCTCGGCCGCCGCACCCAGAGGCCAAGCGATGGCAGCCTTCCTATACGGATTGCCGTCGGCCGGCGTTTTACAACTGCCGTTTACGACCGACTTCGCCGACAGTTCCAACATGTTTGCCGGTTTTATCCAAGACAATTGGAAAGCTACCCGCAAGCTGACACTCACAATAGGCGTGCGATACGAACGGGAAAGCGCGATGTGGGAACGCTACAATCGGTCCGTCACTGGCTTCAACCCGACTGCGCCACAAGCGTTTGCGTCGCAGGTAGAAGCGCTCTATGCCGCCAATCCTCTGCCGCAGCTTCCGGCGTCGCAATTCAACGTGAATGGCGGCCTGGAGTTTGCCGGAGTAGGCGGAAACTCGAAATACCTGTATAATCCCGACGACAAAGAGATCATGCCTCGCTTCGGATTCGCGTATAGTTTGAACGATAAGACGGTAATCCGCGGCGGATGGGGCATGTACTACGGCTCCATGGGCACCAGGCTGAACGATGCCCTCCAATACGGCTTTAACCAGAACAACGACGTGGTGCCGACGCTCGATGGCGGCCAAACCTTCGTTGCGAACATGGCCAACCCCTTCCCCAACGGGTTTGTTCAAGCGCCCGGTGCCGCGGGAGGCGCGGCAGACTACATTGGGAACCCCATTCAATTCTTCAACCAGAATCCGAAAGCGAACCGCCTGCGGAAATGGCAGATTGACATCCAGCGCGAATTCGGTAAAGGTTGGATGGTGGATATTGGTGCAGCGTCATCGAATGGAAACGACCTGGAGGTCGGCACTCCCCCGATGCCCCCATCAAACCCAAATCCCCAGAGCCTAAACACCACAAATTTGGACGCCCTCCCGGATAAGTACCTGAGCACGCTGCCAACGCGCGACCAGACCACGATCAATGCTCTAACCTCGCAGGTGCCGAATCCTTTCAACGTTCCGGCCTTCAACGGAACGAACCTGGCCGGCTCGGTGATTCCGGCCATGAACTTGCTGACACCATACCCGCAGTTCACCAGCATAGGCTATTACACCAACAATGGCAGAAGCTGGTATAACAGCTTTCAGGTGAGTCTTACCAAGCGGTTCTCGAACAACTTCAGCCTCACCGCCAACTATACCTTGTCGAAGTTCCTCGAGGACACTAGTCTGCTGAACGCGGGAGATCCGCAACCTTCGAAGGTTCTCTCCGATGTGGACATGCCTCACCACATAACCATCGCCGGGATATATGAATTACCGTTCGGCAAGGGGCAAAAATTCGGGACTCACCTCCCTCGTGCCCTGGATTACATTGTGAGTGGGTGGCAGTTCTCTCCCGTTTATCGATTCCAGAGCGGTGCCCCCATCACACTCCCCGACCTGATTCTCACCGGCGGCAACGAGAAAATCGTACCGCTTTCGGGGACCAATCGGTCGCATTACGAGTGGTTCAACACCAGCGCATTCAACAACGTCCCAGCTCAGCAGCTTGCTTACAACCTGCGCACGTTGTCTCTGCGGTTTGGAAACCTGCGCGGCGACGCCTACAACTACTGGGATGGCTCCATGTTGAAGGAAACGCATATCCATGAAAATTACCTGGTGCAGTTCCGCTTTGAAGCCCTCAACGCCTTGAACCAGGTGGCGATGTCCCTTCCTAGCACCGTAGTAGGCACAACGTTTGGTCAAGTAACGTCACAGATCAATGTGCCGCGGCACATGCAGTTCACGTTTCGATTCGCCTTCTGAAGAGGAACGGCCACGCCCTTTGCGGCGCTTGGGGCGGATTCTGAAAACGGTTTATAGTGTCTTTTGGGTTACCTGGAGGCAAGCAATGAAAAGTCATTTTCCGAGACTGCGGTGGGCCAACAGCCCGCGGCTGAGGGTGGGCCGCCGAGAGCGCGTGACACCATGGCGTTCAAAGGGGCCGGCAAGGGGCACCCAATTCTTCCTATTGGATCTCCGGCTCCGGATTTTGCTCTTCCCGGCGTCGATGGCAAGATGCACAAACTGCGTGAGTACAGCAACAGCCCGGTGCTGATGGTTGTGTTCACCTGCGTCCATTGTCCGACGGCGCAGCTTTATGAGGGCCGCGTCCAAAGGCTTTATGACGACTACCGCAACAAGGGTGTGGCCATGGTGGCCATCAATCCCAACGACCCGTTGGCGGCGAGCCCGTCCGAACTTGCCTACACGGATGTGCCCGACAGCCTGGAAGGCATGATGATTCGCGCGAAATACCGCCATATCACCTACCCCTTCCTTTCCGATGCCGCGACTCAATCGGTCGCCCAAGCCTACGGACCGGTAGCGACGCCGCACGTGTTCCTTTTCGACAAAGAACGCAAGCTGCGATACGAAGGACGCATCGACGACAACCAGAATGAGTCGAAAGTCAAAGTACACGACACTCGCAATGCTCTGGATGCGGTGTTGGCCGGCAGAGAGGTTGAGGTAACGCATACGCCGGTGTTTGGTTGCACGACTAAGTGGAAGGAAGAGATCGTAAGCAAGCAGAACCAGCTCAAACGGATTCAGGCCGAGCCAGTAACCCTGGAGACGGCTACCGCCGGCGATCTCACCAAGCTTCGGGCCAACCCCACCGGCAAGATGTTGCTGGTAAACTTCTGGGCAACCTGGTGCGGGCCGTGCGTGGATGAAATGCCCTCACTGCTCGAAACGTCGTATTGGTACCGTCCGCGCGGCTTCGATTTTGTGACCGTATCCGCAAATGCTCCCGAGGAGAAGCCCGCCGTGCTCAAGACGCTCCAGGACATGCACGCCACGAGCCGCAATCTGATATTCGGAACGGACGACGTTTACGCCATGATGGCTGCTTTCGACAAAAACTGGGAAGGCGGGGTGCCGTTCACCATGGTAATCGCTCCGGACGGCAAGGTGGTCTACCAGCAGCAGGGCGAGATCGATATTCTCGAGTTGCGGCGCGCCGTTCAGGCCAACTTCGCCAGTGACGGGGGCTATCCCGGCTTCGTTCAGTATTGGGCGCTGAAGCCACTCCAGCCACTCCAGTAGACCGGCCGCGGCAGGATTTGATTGGAGCCCATAAGGGCCGTTCGTCTCGAGGTGTTATCTTACTATGAAGTGTTCCGTTAGTTCAGCCTTGCTGATTGTTGTGTGTGCGGGCAGCCTGCTTAGTGTCGGGTTCGATCAACGTTCTGATGCGGCTAGACGAGACGAAACTGAACTACGACAATAACCCCCGCATTCACCGCGCCGACCGCGATTTCCCGGTGGCGTACTGCAAGATGTACGGCAAGGGGCGGGTATTCTATTCCACCCTGGGTCACACCCCCGAATCCTGGGACGACCCCGATGTCCAGAAAATGTATTTCGAAGCTATCCGTTGGGCGCTGGGCATGACGGAGGGCAGCACCGCGCCCCACCCGAAGCCGGCGCAATAACCCGTTCCCGTCAAGGCTTCGAACAGTTCCTATGGAGGTTCTCGGCGCGCGGCTCGGAATGTGGGGCCTCAACCAGGCCGTGGCGGGCGTCGAGCAGTTAGGCGCACCGGTCGATGACGAGCTCGGGGCTGGCGAAATCTCCATTCACAGCGATCTCTTGGTGCACGGGTCGGAAGCCAATCGGTCGGACCGGCGCCGCTGCGGTCTCACCTTGCGATACTGCCCCGCCGAAGTCCGGGCGGAGTTAGGATGGAACGCGAGTGATCGTAAGCGGGAACGACCGCGCGGGTCACTGGGAAAACCCGCCGCGGTCGGAAGGCGATTGAGGGCAGCGGGCGGTGCCATGCGCTAATTGCGTCCGATCCGGTTACTGTGTGCGGGAACGGTCGAGAGTCGCTTTTAGCAGCGCTGGAGAGCACCGAAAGCTGGTTCTCATGAGCCGGTCAATCGCCGTTGCCAAATCAAGCATCCCTCCTGCCGCCGCTACGCTCAGCACACCGAGTGTCCCTGTGACCCGCAGGCCACGCCCAGCAGCAACACGCCGCGCCGATTTTTCGTCAAGGAGGATCGTGTCCGCTTGGATCGATTCCGCCAGTAGGATGGCGGCCTTTTCACCGGCCTGTAGCTTCTCCATTCCCGCGGTACCGTGGATCGGGTTCTCTCGGACGGAAACCCAGTGCGGGAGTTTCGCCGCCCAACTGCGAACTGCCTCTGGGGCGTCTTCGTGGAGCAGTTCGGCAACCACGGCGGGCGGCACCAGCACCCGAGTGAAAAGGTTAGGAAGGATGCCGATTTCGTCGATTAGGATCAGATAGCAAACTGCCGAGGTGTCCGCAACCGCGATCATTGTCGGGACGCGTCGCGAATTGCCGCGATGTCCCGCTCCAGGTCATCCATCGTGTAATCGTGGTATGCGCCGGCGCGCCGCAGGAAGGATTCCGTCTCCCAACGGGAGCGTAGCCCGAGCATTTGCTGCACCTGCGCCGGGGTGATTGTGCCCGACCGATATGCCTCGACGGCTACGGCCTCCAGCACGGCCCGTGAGACGCCACCCGCCTGAGCTCCGAGCGCACGCCCGATATCGTCCGGAATTTCTATCGCGACGTTCACCGCCGTCTCCCTTCTATACTTTACCCAAAATCTCCGCTGCGAGTCGCTCTCTCGCGGGTACACGGCGCGCGCCAATGCTGCCGGTCTTCCGCCGCGGCGGCTGACGGAACCTGACGCCTTACCTATGCCAACTACTCCACCGTAACGTGTGTGCCTTTGCGTTCTTCCCTGGACAGCGCAGCGATGCGCTGGTCGAGCAGGCTGCGGATTCCCTTCAGGAATTCCACCCGCGAATTGCGGAAGTGGTCGCGGGTAGCTTCCGACCAGCAGTGCTCCAAGGTGGGCAGCACGGTGTTGCAAAAGAAGCAGCCGGGACCGGCATGAACGTGCCCGGCAGCGGCGCTTTCGGTTTTTTCTTCCATTTTCAGCTCTCCTTCATTTCCACGGTGAGAACCCGATTTTCCAAACGGGCGCGGCTGGGGACCAGCGACGCCATCGACGTGGGCAACCCGATGTGCCGGCGGAGGGTGCCGATCTCGACCACCAGTTCATCGCCCTTCTTGAACAATCCTACTTCGCCTTTGGCCGCAAAGGGAAGCTGGAGTCGCACTTCGTAGCGCCCGTTGCTCTTGGAGAACCCGAAGGGCGCTTCGGTGCGCGAGACCGCCGCCGGATCGGTCTTTTCGCCGTAGAGGGCGGCGGCCAGCTCCTCCAGCCGCTCGCGGCCCAGCACCTCGTGGGTGAATAGCGGCACCCGGCGCACTGCGACGGGCGCAAAATACGCTTCGATTTCGTCCAGGACTTTGCTCTGCGAAGCGCGCCATTCGCGGAACCAGTCGTCTTTCACTTCCTCCGGCAGCACGCGGTTGACGATGACTTCATCCACGGTCAAGCCATGCAGGGAAAAATACACGTACGCACGCTGGGTCTCGCGCAGCACCATGCGCTCCGGATTGGTCACCAGCCGCACGCTGGTCGTTTTCGGATCTTCGAGCAGCTCGCCGATGCCGTCCAGCTTGGCGAACAGCTCCTGAATGTTGGCAAAGTAACTGTCGGTGGGCAGTTCCACCGGGGAGACGCGGTTGGCGATCGGCCGTACCGCTCTGACGATGCCGCGCTGGAACGGAAAGATGTGCTTCATGTACCACTCCAGCGTGGTCGGCATGCTCACAAAGCGCATCGATTCGGCGGTGGGCGCGCAATCGAGCACGATCGCGTCGTAGCGCTGTTCGCGCCGGAACTGGTTGACGTACATCATCGCGCTCAGCTCTTCCATGCCGGGCAGAATGGCCAGTCGCTGATGCCGGTGGTGCGCAACACCGAAACCACGTAAGCCGATATTTCCCGCCAGTGGCGCTTGATTTCCTTCTGGATGTTGACTTCGTGAATGGCCAGGCGGCCGTCGATCGCGTACGGATCGCCGGTCTTGGCGTGGAACAATCCGGTCTCCAGATCGAACGAATCGGCCAGGCTATGCGCCGGATCGACGCTCATCACCAGGGTCCGGTACCCCAGCCGGGAAAGCTGCAGCCCGGTGGCCGCGGCCAAGCTGGTTTTTCCCACCCCTCCTTTACCGCTGAACAGAAGGATGCGCATAGCTTCATTTTACCGTTCCTACCCGAACGGGTTCGGTTTGCTCCTAACCAAAGCGAATCTCAAGTTTTTGCGGCGATGGCCGATATATAGGTTGAGATCTATTGCGCCTTGTCCCTGCCCAGAAAAAGCGGACTCGTCGCCCTCGCTGTAGCGGCCCTCGCCATAGCCGCGTTCGCGCATTGGCATGCCCCTGACCTTAAAGGACGCACGTTTCGCATCGGCTTTGAGAATAGCCCGCCCGATCAGTTCATCGGACCCGATAACCAGCCGGCCGGCCCTGCCATCCAAGTAGTCCGCGAAGCGGCCCGGCGGCGCGGTATCCGGCTGGAATGGGTGGCGATGCCTTCCGGGCCGGAGACCGCCATGGCCCGCGGTGCGGTCGATCTTTGGCCGATCTTCGGCCGTTTGCCCGACCGCGTCCAGCGGTACTTTATCAGCAAGCCCTGGTGCTTGCGCCGCTTTTGGCTGGTAGTGGTGCGTAACAGTGGCTACCGGCGATTCGACCAGCTCGCTGGCAAGACCATCGCGGTTCCTTATCCCGGCATGCAGGAGCGAGCCGCCCAAATGTTCGAGCCCCGGTTTCGCACCTTGCGTGTTAAGTCGGCCACGGATGTTTTGGGCGCCGTCTGTTCCGGCGCTTCCCAGGGCGGATTGTTTTGGGAGCGCGGCGGCCGCTCTTCGGTGGTCGATCCTCCGCCGTCTTGTCAGGGCCAGGAGTTGCGTTACCTCAACATACCCGGCGCACTGGTCTATTCGGGCGTGGGCGCGTCTCTGCGCAATCCCGACGCCAAGTATGCAGCCATGGCCATCCGCGAGGAAATCAGCAACCTGTCGCGCGACGGCGCCATCTCGAGCGCCTACTTTACCTGGACCAATCAATCCACCAACGACACCATGGTCATCGACCTGATGGAAGCGGAGCGCAACCGGAGCGTGCTGTTGAGTATTGCCGCCGCGCTGCTGGTGGCCATCATCGCTTACGTAGCCGCGCAAAACCGCTGGCTCAAAGCTTTGCGGCGCACGGCGGACCGGGCCTGCGCGCAGGCCACCCGCGCGGCTTCCGTCAAAGCCGAGTTTCTCGCCGACATGAGCCATGAAATCCGCACCCCCATGAACGGCATCCTGGGCACCTGCGAACTGCTCCTCGACACACCGCTCAACGCCGAACAGGCCGACCTGGCGCGCGTCGTGTTCGGATCGGCGCACGCCCTGCTCGATATCATCAACGGCGTTCTCGACCTTTCCAAAATCGAATCGGGCCGCATGCAGATTGCCTCGGAACCCTTCGACCTGGAGGAGGCGGCTTCGAGCGTGATCGATGTATTCGCGGCGCGGGCGCGGGAAAGGAAAATCGAGCTTCTGCTCGACCTCGCTCCCAGCGCGCGGGCGCGTTTCCGCGGCGACGCGGCGCGCCTGCGCCAGGTGCTCCTGAACCTCACCGGGAACGCCATAAAATTCACCGCGCGCGGCCACGTGCTGATTTCGATTGCCGCCGATCCACCCGAGGCCGGGCGCGCCCTGTTGCGCGTTGCGGTCGAGGATACCGGAATCGGCATCGATCGGTCCGCTCAGGAACAACTATTCGAGAAGTTCACCCAGGCGGACGCTTCCACCACGCGCAAGTACGGAGGCACCGGATTAGGCCTGGCGATTTGCCGGCAGTTGGTGGAGCTGATGGGCGGATGCATTGGAGTGGAAAGCCAGCCCGGGAGCGGTTCCCGTTTCCATTTCGAGCTTCCGTTGGAGCTGATGCCGGAACAGCCGGCACCCGCCGCTCCCCTGGTGGGTCTTCGTGTGGCTTTTGCCTCGCAGGGCGAACCGGCCCGGCGCGTCCTCCTCGAAACCCTGCGGCAGCGCGGCGCCCAGGTGATACCGTTTGACGAACGCGGGCCGTTGCCGGAGGGCTGCGATGTGGTACTGGCCGATGCCGGCGATTGGAATGCCGCCGGCTGTCCCAAGATACCGGCCATGATACCGGCAACGATACCGGCGGTGCTCCTTTCCGATTCCCGCCTGGCGCCGGAGAAAACCGGCGGAAAAGCCGCTTGGCTGCTAAAGCCCTTGACGCCGGCGCGGCTGGTCTCCGCCCTATTGGCCGCATGCCCGCCATCGCCCCAGCCGCCCGGCCTGGAGAACGCGCCCGCCAGGGCGGCCGCAGCCAGCTCCCCGCCTCCCCGCTTCGCCGGCGCGCGCGTGCTCATCGTCGAAGACAATGCCGTCAATCAAACCTTGCTCCGCCGCATGGTGGAGCGGCGCGGCTGCCAGGTGGAGGTTGCCGGAGATGGCGCCAAAGCCGTGTGCATGGCCCTATCCGCCGCCTACGACTTGATTTTGATGGACTGCCAGATGCCGGGAATGGATGGGTTCGAAGCCACCCGGATTCTCCGCACCAACCTGGGCGATCGCACCCCGCCGGTCATCGCCGTTACCGCCCGCGCCATGGAGGAGGACCGCCGGGAATGCGCCGCCGCCGGCATGAGCGATTATCTTGCCAAGCCCATCGGCAGCGCCCTGGTGGACGAAATGCTCCGCAAATGGCTGGCGGCCAAGGCGGTGAATGTGTGACAAGAGCCGGTGTGACAAGAGCCGGTGTGAAAAGAGCCGGCATAAATCGATTTAGCCACAGATGAACACGGATGGACACAGATAAAACCGATACAATGTGTTGGTTTCCTCTGTGTTCATCCGTGTTCATCCGTGGCCAAATTCTTTCCTGCCGTTCACGTAATGGTCCAGATGCACCCGTAGTTGCTTGGAACACTAAGTGTCTGCGCCGCCCCTGCAATAACGCCTGTTAGATTCTGTGCGCCTTCGATCTCCTCGACATAATTACCGCTCATCGGGAAGGCGAAGCTCGTCGTCTGCTGCTGATCCGTGAAATTGACGACGATCAGGCTGAATATGTTTCCCAACTGCCGTGAAAACGCCAACAAACCCTTCGAGTTGAAGTTCCCGTAATCATTGTAGAAGTAATGCTGGCCATCGCTGAACTGTGTTCCGCCGAGGCGGATTTTCGTCAGTTTTCGAACCAGGCGGATGATCGGCTGGCCATCGTTGTCATAAAAATAGTTCCAGCGCACCGGCCGATAGAGCATCACGCGCCCGTAGCCGCTGCCAGGAATCCAATAATTCTCGCAGAATTCCTGCCCCTCCGACAGCAGCGGCGTTCCCTTGCTCGTCAGCAGCGCAATCAGATACGGCTGAACCTTCGGCCAGTTGCCGTCCCGATTCCCTTGCTGGAGCAAAACGTCGTCCGGATCGTTGTCGGTGGGGATTGTACCGAAGTTGCAGATGAATCGCTGATGATCGTGATTCTCGATGTATTGAAGACCGGTCTTAGGCAGGGTGTCGCCGTTTGCCGTGACCGACGCCGGATATCCGCTTAGTCCGAGTTGTAGTCCCAGTTGCTCGATGGCGCCGGGGCTGCCGGCGGCGCAGTTGGCGGCGGCGCCGAGTGTGCCGTCCTGCCAGGTGCCGGTGCTGTAACTCCCGTAGAGAATATCCGGGGGGTTGGGAAGATATTCGGCAATCTGGATCAGATTGATGTTCCCGGCCGCATCGAAAAATCGCTGATAATGATCCGTCGCCCCCGCCTTGGATTTGACGTACTGGTAGGTGGAATATACCAGGTTGGCATAACCCACCCCGGTCGGACCGTCCCAATACTCCGGCGCGTCGTCGAAGCGGAATCCGTCCACGTGAAATGTGTCGAGCCAAAATTGATTGACGGAATAGTAATAATCCTGGGTGAGCTGCTTGGAGAAATCGCTCAACGTGCCGAACGCTCCACTTCCGCCGTTGAAAGGGTTTACAAGATCGTTCCCGAGGGCGTTATAAAGCTGCGTGTAGGCAAAGTCACCGCCGGTGTGGCCGTAGACTGAATCCACGACAACGGCGATTCCATTCTGGTGACAGCTATCCACGAAACCCTGAAAATCGGACGCTTTGCCAAAGCGCTCCGCCACGCAGAAATATCCGATGGGGTCGTAGCCCCAATCGATCGTGCTCAAAACGTTTGAGACCGGCATGACCTCGATGCAGTTGATTCCCAGATCCGCCAAGTAAGGAAGCTGCCTGACGGTGCGAGCGAGGTCGTCTCGGAACTCGCTGATCATCAACTCATAAATGATGGCATTCTTAAGCGGCGGCGTCTTCCATTTCGTTTCGTTGGCGGAAAATGCGTATGGCGTACTTCCGACGGTAATCGCCGACAGGCGCCCGACACCGACTTCGCGCGAGAACGGATCGATGATGAAGTCGACGTCGCCGCGCGTAGGGCTGTGAATGACGTAGCGATAGACGTAGCGCCCGGGCTGCCCGAACGCGGAGGACCCCGGCGGCGGTGGCGCCGTGTTCAAATCGATCTGGCCGGACCAGTAATCGCCGTAGGTAGGATCGACCGAGTGAGCCTGTGTCACCAGCGCCGGCTGGGCGGCCTGAAGGTATTGATCCGTTTCGTGAATGATCTTGACGGAAACCGCGTATCCCTTGCCGGAATCGACACCGGGCAGATAAATTCCGAACTGCACAACCTTGGGCGATATTTCCAGCGCGCCCAACTTGTTCATCGGAAGATAGTTCATAAACAGCCCCCCGAGCGCACAAAGACGCTGGTCAGATATTATACCGAATCGTCATTGTGTGGCAAGGAAGAGTTATCAGTTGTCAGTAAAACCAGTTGGCAGCGGCGCGCGCGGTTTTAACTGAAAACTGAAAACTGACCACTGACAACTTGTAACTTCACTTCTTTCTCAGATGAATCGTGCCGTTGAGGGTGTAAAAGGTGATCAGCTCGCCGCCGCCGTTGATGGACCCTTCCAGGCCGCGGCCATTTTGCAGTTTCATGCGGCTCGGCCCCATGCCGATCCGCGCGCCCGGAGCGAGCGTGATATCGAAATCCGAATATACCGAACCGTTGAGCGTGTCGAACTTTACTCGCGCTTTGACGGCCGCGGGCAGGGCGACGTCGATGCTTCCGTTCAGCGTGCTGAAGTACATCGGCTTATCCTGGGCCACGCGGTCCATGCTCACCTGGATGGCCCCGTTCAGGGTGTGCGCCACTACCGTCCCCGAGACGTTCGTCAGTTGAATCCTGCCCTGGTGGGAATCCGCGTCGATTTCGCCCTGAACTCCGTCTACCGTAATGGGACCGTTCAGCGCCTTGAGCGTCAGCGAGACCTCGGCCGGAACCGTCACGGTCACACTGCCGTGCATCGGGCCGGAGTCGATCCTGATGGCGTCGCCATCCTGGTCGATGGTGAGGCCGCGCGGCAGATCGATACGACGCATTCCACTCGAATCGCGGGAGTCGCGCGAGTCGCCGGTGTCCACGATCACGTCTTTATCGGCGTGAGTCTTCACCGTGATGGATCCGTTCAAGCTGTGAATGCTGATGGGGCGCGACGCCCCGGCGCCGGCAACTCCTGGAATTACGACGGTTCTTTGGGCCAGCATCGGGGCGCACACCACAAGCGCCAGCCCAGCCAGTTTTAATCGGTTTTTCATGGTCTTATCGATTCTTCTAAACTGTCGCTTTACTGCCTGGCACAGGCGCCTCCGGCAAAGCCGACTTTAGATTTACCTTTCAGTCCTAACTCTTTGCATGCACACGGATGGGGCCGTTGAAGCCATCGAAGCTCAAAACCGGCCCGCCTTTACCGATCCTCGCGTTGTTCCACCCACCCGAGCCCCAGCGATGGCCCATCAATTGACCGGCCGGCATGGTGAGGTCGAAATCGGTATACACGCCGCCGTGAAAAGTCTTGAAGTGCAACTCGGCATTCAGGTCTTTCTGAAGGTAAACGTCCACGCTGCCGTTAAACGTGCGAAAGCTGGTTTCCCGCTCGGGATTGCGGCTGAACACGGCCCTGATCGGTGCGTTGAAACTCTTCACCGAGCCGGAGCCCGCGATATCCTCGAGATCGATCCCGCCGTTGAAGGTCTCCACCCGAAAATCGCCCTGCGTGCCGTGCATCTCCACCGTGCCGCGGTTGAAGTTCTTCAGATCGAGGCGCAAACCGCGAGGAACCTGGATGTCGTGGTCGTACCAAACCGAGAAATGGTCGTGCCGGCCGCGGCAACAGTCGCAACAATCGTTCGGCCAGTGCGCCTTCACCAGAACCTGGCTTCCCTCTTGCGTCATTTCGAGCGTGACCAGGCGCCTGGCGTCTTCCAACTCAGCCTTCGTCTCCGCCCGCATGTGCTTTACGGTGTGGATCTTGATGACGTTGCCGTCGTACCCGTTCACGTGCACGTAACCCATGAAGTTGTGGACCGAAAGCTCGGCATCGGCGCCGCTGACGGTAAAAGACCGGTCCGTGGTCTCATGGTCTTCCAGACGCCAGTCGTCGTTGTCGTCGCGGTGAAAGCCGAAGACCAGGGCTGGCGCGAACGCGAGCGCGAGAATAGCTAGTTTTTTCACTTTTCGATCTCCTTATTGAGAAACTCCCAGTTGTTTCAGGCCCCACTCGGCCCGCTGCCGCACGATCGGCTCGGCATCGGCAGAGTCGGCGAGTTGTTTCATTTCCACCGCGCAATCGCGTGCGTGCGCGTTCACCAGCAGTTCGATCAGGGCCACTTGCACCAGCGGCGATTCCTCGCGCAGAAGCCCATCCGCCAAGGTGCGCCGCACCGATGGATCGGAGCCGTATCGGTCCAGCCCATCCACCGCCGCCAACCGCACATTCACGTTCGGATCCCGGCGGGCGGCCTGCAGCAGCGCCTGCTCCACCTCGTTATCCGGCCGGGCCAGTTGCTGGGCGTAAACCACACCCTCCAGGCGCGAGCCGGGCGAAGACTGGTTCAGCATGGCGAGCGACACCAGTTGCCGCAAATTCTCAACTTGCCCCTGAAGCTGCGCCACGGAATTGTCCGGCGGTTTCGGCATAGCCAGAAACCGTCCGCCCGCCAAGCCGATGGCCAGAAGCCCAGCGGCGCCGGCCATTTGCCACACCGGCCGCGGCATCCATCCCCACGGCATCCAACTTTTTCGCGAACGCTTCGGTGTTTCACGCTGAGCCTGGGCCAAACCCGCCGCAAAGGCGTTCAAGGTTTCCCGGAACCGCGCTCCCATCTCCGGGCTCGGCTCTTCCACCGCCAGCGCCTCCATGCCTCTCCACACCCGTCCCATGGCGGCCAGCTCGGCGCGGCAGCCGGAGCAACCTTCCAGGTGTTCCACCAGGAGCTCGCGCGCCGCCTTGTCCAGCCAGCCGGCCAAACATTCCGGAATCTGTTGCCGGTAACGATCGCAATCCGTCATGCCCGTTCTCCGCGAAGCGCAAAGAAGCGCTCGCTCAAATCGCGCAATGCGCGATACACCCGCACCTTCACCGTCCCCACTTCGCACTCCAGGGCGGCGGCAATCTCGTCGTACTTCATATTTAAGAAGCGGCTCAGGATCAGCACTTCCTTCTTCTCCGCCGGCATGGAGGCCAGGGCCCGGCGCAGACATTCGGTCTCCTCGCGTTGTTCCGCCTGGCGCGCAGGAGAAGGCGCCGCACTGGCGAAATTTTCGACACTTTCAGGCAAGGCAACTTCAGCCGCATGCCGCCCCGCTTGGTCGAGCCAGGCGTGACGGCCAATTTGAAACAGCCAAGCGCGGAACCCCGTTCCCGGTTTCCAGGTGTGCCGGTACTTCAGTACCCGGAAGAAAGCCTCCTGCACCAAGTCCTCGCTGGAGGCGCGATTCCCGGTCTGATGCAAAAAGAATTGAAATAGCGCGCGGTGGTGACGGTCGAAAAGCACTTCGAGCCGCGCCACGTCCCCGGCGCTCACCTCCCGCATAATTTGTTCGTCCTCCATCGTTTTGCTTACGATATCGATACCACGGCGGCGGGAAAAGGTTACAAGAAAAGTTGTGGAGCGGGCTTTCAGCCCAATGTCACTCAGTTTTCCAAAAGGCCAGCCGCGGGCTAACCTTGTGGGGCGGGCCCCCTGGCCCGCGCGGGACGCCCCCGTCCCACCCCGGCACACCTGTGCGGGCTCACCACGGCTTTTTGCCCTTTAAAGGCAAGCGGGAAGCGCGCCCGTTGAGGCAAAATAGGAGAGCAGCTCTACATTGCGGTTTGGACGGACGGATGCACTGGTGATCTGCCCAAGTCCGGCTGGGCTGCACATTCTGAAAACTTTCGAGGCGTACGTGAAGATTCTGGCAAACGGCATGTTCTGTGTTTCGCTGCTTGGGTGGAGCGGTGGGGGAGGGCTCGAAGCGGCGCCGCAGACGGTTGCTTCCCCGGACGCTAACGGCCCCAGCCAGGGCAATGCCGAAGCCAATGCCGCCGCCGGTCCGTCGGCCGGCGATCCCCAGACCCAGCCCCAGCAGCAACCCGCGACGCAACAGCCTTCGCCAACTCCCGGCGGTCCCATCGTGCAGGCGGCGCCGGAGCTGCCCAAATATCCCGACGTACGCCTTCCCGGCGAATCCGGCTGGTGGGTCGGCTTCACGGCCTGGATTCCCACCGAACAACCCATCTTCGATAAAGGCGAGGCTTCCAACTACACCACCCTATCCAAGGTCACCATGGCCGGAAAACCGAAATATGCCGCTGGCGCGGAATTCGGGATGGCGCTAGGCCTGCACAATTTCCTTCGCCTTTCCGGCTTTGAAGTGCGCGCGGCGGGCGACTTCACCGCCGCCACCAATCTTACCCTCTTTAACTCCAACTACAATTCCGGCTGGCTCATGTCCAGCGATTACCAGGTCCGCGACGTCAAGCTGTCGTTCGAGTACTTAACCTGGCCCTACCCGGTGGAGAGCCGCAAGGTCCGCTTGCGGACACTGTATCAGCTCCACTATGTGACCGTCCGCAGCGGCTTCGATGCGCCGACACAGCCGTTATTCGATTCCGCCGGAAATCCCTTGGTGAATTCCGGTGGACAAGCAATTACCTTCCAGACGAGCGGCACAAAGTGGTTTCTTTCGCCGGCCCTGGGAGCCGGCCTGTCCTATTACGTCTCGCCGCGTTTGCGCGTGGAAGCCAATGGCGCCGGCTTCTTCATACCGCACCACTTTGCGGTAGCGGACACCGACGCTTCCATCAATTACCGCATCCTGGGTCAGTTTGAGTTGGGGCTGGGCGGGAAGCTCTATGACTACAAAACTTCCACCAAGGCTGCATACTATCAAACCGGCTTTCTGGGCTCGGTGGCGGTCAGCCTGAAATGGTACTCGAAATGAACCGGCGCGGTATCTATAGCTAGCTGGAATTAAGCTTTCCGCGGAACCCGGTTTCCGGTCTAGATACCTCGCCGCCCAGCAGGCGCACCTCTTCCGGGGTCAGGTCCCGCTATTTGCCGATCGGCAAGTTACCCAGACCGAGCGGCCAATGGCGGTCCGCACCAGTTTTAGTACTCGGCTGTCGACCGCTTCCAGCATTCTACGAACTTGGCGATTGCGTCCCTCAAATACCCCTTTGGTTTATAAAGCACGATATATCGCATACCAGCTTGGCGTAACGGCTTGTTATCCAAAGTTACGCGGTCGCGCTCGAGGTCCACCCAATGGTCCGGATTTAAGACCAACTTACCGTTAACTTGAACGCGACCGGCGGCAATCCAACTCCGCGCTTGGGATCGCGACGCGACACCCGCCCTGGAGAATACTCGATCCAGCGATTTCAGCCGGCGTTCGTCCTTAGTGGGTCGAGGGTGAAATATTTTACTCATTTACTAATTTCGGGGTTACTCTTGTAGCTGCCTCCATGCTTGAGACAGGTACGGTCTTAATTCGCGGGGCGAAACAGTTAGTCACCCTACGCGGCCCGCAGCGTCCCCGGCGCGGCGTCGAACTGCAGCAACTGTACACCATTTCCGACGGTGCCCTTTTGATTCGCAATGGGTTCTGCGAAGAAGTAGGCCCCAGCCGGCGGGTCGAAAACCTGGCGGCGGCCCGCCGCGCCCGCGTGATCCATGCCAACGGAATGGCGATCATCCCCGGCTTTATCGATTGCCACGCCCACCTGATGGCCGCGTCGCCACACCCGGGCGATAGCGGCAAGATCGCCAGGGAACTGCTTTCCGTCACCTGGAAGAGGCACGCCGCCCGAACTCGGACTCTCATTGAGGCCATGATCCGGCACGGCACCACCGCCGCGCAACTGTTTACCACCGGCAGCCACGACCAGCGCGTGGAATCCAAGGTTCTGCGCGTATTCCAGGCACTGCAGGATGCGCCCCTAAGCTTATCCGAAGTGCTGCTGGTGGAGTTGCGGTCGTCGGTTTCTCCGGCCGCGGTGGAATCCATTCTGCGATGGTACTCGAAGGGCCGGGAGGCGCCCGCGGTGGCGTTTACCTGGGACGCTGACGACTTAGCGCCGGAGCAGTTACTTCGCCAACTCCGTTTGGCCAGCGCCGCCCGAGCTCCCATTCATTTGCACGCGCACGGCGCCACCGCCGATACCGCCATTCGCATCGCAGCCGAGGTGCCGGTGGTGGAAATCAGCCATCTGGAGGAAGCCTCCGCCGCACTGGCGGACAACCTGGCCGGCACCGGCGCCATCGCCACGCTTACGCCCAGTTCGCACTTCCACCACGATGGCCCCCCGGCGCCCGCGCGCGCCTTCATTCAGGCGGGAGTTCCGGTGGCGCTGGCTTCCCATTATCGTTCCGGCTTTGGCGGCAGCCTCAATATGCAAACCGCCATCGCGCTGGCTGTGGCGGTCCTGGGCATGTCGCCGGAGGAGTCCTTGACCGCCGCGATTTTCAACGCGGCCTGCGCCGCCGGGTGTGCCGCCACAAATGGATCGCTCGAAATTGGCAAGGCTGCCGATTTGCTGATTCTCAAAGTCTCCGACTACCGGGACATCCCGCAAAACCTGGGAATGAACCACGTTCATACCGCCATACGGAGGGGTGAGATCGTCTACCAGGAGGGCGTCGTTTCGCATAGCGGTACAACCGTCGACGGAGCGCACTACCAAGCCTGAGATGGGGGGCGGACGCCCTCGTCCGCGCGCGACCCCCTGGTCGCGCATCGCCGGGACCGAGGATTGAACTCCCAGGGAGAGGACCGGAACAGGGTGTGTCCGCGCCACTGATGACAGCGGCTCCCGGCTCGAGTATGTAGCCTTCCGCTACGCGGATGTCGCGCCCGCCAGGGCGTACTCGCTCATGGCACGTTTGAGCGCATCCATTCCCTGTCCGGTCACGCTCGATACTTCAAAAAATGGCAGCCCGCGAAGACGCGCCAGCTCGCGCAGCGCTCCCACTCGTCCCGCATCTTGCGCCACGTCCATTTTGGTGGCTACCACCAGCATCGGCTTTTGTGTCAATTCCGGGCTGAAGCTTTCGAGCTCGGCGAGGATGACGTGGAAATCGTTGACCGGATCGCGTCCGCTTCCGTCGGAGACGTCCACCAGGTGCGCCAGCACCCGCGTGCGCTCGATGTGGCGCAGGAACTGCGTGCCCAGCCCGTGCCCCAGGTGCGCCCCCTCGATTAAGCCCGGAATGTCGGCCACCACGAAGCTGCGGAAATCGTCCAGTTTCACCACCCCAAGGTTTGGCTCCAGCGTAGTGAACGGGTAATCGGCAACCTTGGGGCGCGCCGCGGATATGCGGGAGATCAGGGTGGACTTGCCGGCGTTGGGAAAACCCACCAGCCCTACGTCGGCCAGCAGCTTCAATTCGAGGCGCAGACGCCTTTCCTCGCCCGCGCGGCCCGGTTCGTGTTCGGTGGGCGCCTGGTGCGTGGCGGTGGCGAAACGCGCGTTGCCGCGGCCTCCGCGCCCGCCGCGAGCTGCCAGAAAGCGTTGCCCCGGCTCGCCGAGGTCCACCAGGAGCTCGCCGGTGTGGTCGTCGTATACCACCGTGCCCACCGGCACTTCCACCTCGATGGACCGCCCTTCGGCGCCGCTCTTGTTGCTGCCTTCGCCGTGCCGCCCGCGCTCGCCTTTGTGCTCCGGGTTAAAGCTGAACTGCAGCAGCGTATTGTGGTGATTGCTGGCGACCAAGGTCACGTCGCCGCCCCGCCCCCCATCGCCGCCCGACGGACCGCCCCTGGGCACGTACTTTTCGCGGCGAAACGCCATGCAGCCGTTGCCGCCGTCGCCGGCCTTCACCAGAATTCGGGCTTGATCGAGGAACAACATGAAAGGCGATAAACACGAGAAGAGCCGCCGGCATTTTCGGCCGGCGGCCCGGAAAGAGAATCCTTGGATGGCTAGAACCCCAGCCGCATCGCGGTGGGTCGCTAGCCGGCGAGCTACGCTACCGCGTTCACGCTGACAAACTTGCCCAAACGGCCGCGGTCCCTGAATTCGACCGTTCCGGTCACTTTGGCAAACAGCGTATCGTCCTTGCCCCAGCCCACGTTGCTGCCCGGCTTGATTTTGGTTCCGCGCTGCCGCACGATGATCGAGCCGCCCGGCACCAGTTGCCCGCCAAACACCTTCACTCCCAGCCGCTGCGCATTCGAATCGCGGCCGTTCTTGGAACTGCCTAGTCCTTTTTTATGTGCCATGCTCTTATCCGCTTACGCCACGATCTCGTTCACCTTTAGCGCGGTGAAGCTTTGGCGATGCCCGATGGTCTTCTTGTACTGCTTCTTGGGCTTGAACTTGAAAACCAGAATCTTGTCCGCGCGATCGGCGGCCACCACCGTCGCCTTTACCGAAGCGCCGGAAAGCAGCTCCCCGCCATCGCCAAACGCAGCCTTCACGGCAAGTTCCACTTCGCTGCCGATCTCGCCGGCAAGCTTTTCCACGCGGATCACGTCGCCCGGAGCGACGCGATACTGCTTTCCGCCTGTTTCCACAATTGCGTGCATATGAACCCTCGATCCCGCGCGCCGGCACACACCAACTGCGTCGGCTCCGCTGGAGTGAATCTTCAGTGTACAACAAGCGGCCAGGGGATTTCAAACCGGGGGGATACGCTTCCGCCCGGGTTGGTTTCGGAGCGACGCGCCCCGTCGAAACGTGGGGCACGGATGGCGGATTGGGGTTTACTGCAGCGGCGATGATCGATGGGGAAACCAGGGACAGTAACCCCTGCGCCGAGTTTCTTGGCGGTTTCGCCTGCCCGTGCCAGAGTTCGGGATCTCGCCTTTAAATGCCTCTCCCGAGGGCTGCCGAGACGAACCCAGTAGGGCGGACCCCCCGGATCTCACCATAAAATGCACAAAAATGCACAACAACACATGCTCCAATGGGCGAGGCCAATGTGGCTCCTAACCAACAGAAACTCCTTGGTTTACCTATGCTGCAATTTTGTTTTTTCAACCGCGAACCAAGGGCCGGCCCCACAAATAGCCCAGCCGCCAATCCCTGCTGCCGGCGAGTTTTGGCTTTGGAAATTGGCTTCTTGAACTGAGCCTTTATAAGTACTCCAAAAGCACCGGCGACAGAGACCGCCGGCGCTTCGGGACGTCGGCTCGACAGCCCACGCAGCCGGCATGGGCGTCCTGCTGGCCGCTCTTGGCGTATACGGGGTGCTGGCGTTCCTGGTCTCCCAACAAGTGCGGGAGATCGGTGTGAGGATGGCGCTCGGCGCCACCCGCGGGCGGATTGTAAAGTGGCTGCTCGTTCACGCCATGAGTTGGGCGGCGGTAGGGTTGGCGCTGGGTACGGCCGGCGCATTTGTGGCCGCGCAGCGGTTCCGCTCGATGCTTGACGGAGTTAACTCCGGCCGATCCGTGGACGTTCTCTCTGGTGGTGATGCTGCTGGCAGCGGTCTCCGCTCTCGCCGCCTATATCCCGGCCCGGCGCTGTCCCCACTTGTACCACGGGCTGCTAAGGAGGCGCTTTTGTGCATCGTTGTGCGTTTCTGCCCAGTCTGGCGCTGGTGCTCGGGGCTCACGTGCCGCCATCGCGAATGGCCTATATCTGACAGATCTGCAATGATTTGTCTCGATGGTTTGGGTTCGTTTGGGAAGATCGCGGGCAGGCTGCTAAAGTTTGAATTCCGACATGCAGATCT
>JBEKYD010000058.1:0-29692 GCA_049511335.1 Bryobacteraceae bacterium
TCTTCTCGACACGTGTTTGGAGTAGTGACACAGCGTCGAAACAAGGCGTCGGCAGAAGTGCCGACGCGGCACGCAAGAGTGCATGCGCCACGCGGTCGCCCTCGATAGCCTGTGAGAAATGCGGGCTAGGCCGGTCAGGGGTCCCCGACCTTGACGACGGACGACACCAATGCGCGGGGGGCAGGGGACAGGCAGTGGGCATCCCGGACCGACCGGGGGCCCGCCCTAGGAGTGAGGCGAGTCCCTGGCAAAACCTAACGCCGGAAGGCGGCGGTTAGCGGCGTCTGACGGGAGGATCCACCCACGAAGATTCGATATTCTCCGGGCAGCAATTCCCAGTCGTTGGTGGTCTCATTGAAGATGGAGAGCAGCTTGGGCTCGAGCTGCAGGGTCACGGTCTTCGATTCGCCCGGATTGAGGGGAATCCTTTGCCAGGCTACCAGCCGCTTGGGCGGTTCTTTGGCTTCAGCCGGCAGCCCCACATAGACCTGGGCGATTTCCGCGCCCGCGCGATTGCCCGTGTTGCGAACGGTGAAGGTTACGATATCCGCGCCGGCTTTCAAACCGGAGTAGGCGTAGGTGGTGTACGACAGCCCATCGCCGAACGCAAAAAGCGGCTGCTTATCTTCGGCATCGAACCACTTGTAGCCCACTTTCAGGTCTTCGGTATAGTCGATGTCGAAATCCGGCATGCGCTCCGGCCGGCTGCCCCGCTGAGCGGCCCGGGTAGGCAGCAAATCGAAGCCAGGGATCTTGGGATGAGGCAGGTCCGCGTCGGATTTGGCGAATGTTACCGGCAGCTTCCCGCTCGGGTTGACGTCGCCGAACAGGATATTGGCCAGCGCCTCGGCGCCGCGGATTCCCGGATACCAGATCTCGATCGCGGCTGCCGTCCGGCCGATCCACGGCATGGCGACCGGGCCGCCGGTTTCGAGCACCACGATGGTATGCGGATTGGCTGCCGCTACCGCGCTCACCAGTCGATCCTGGTTGTCGGGCAGGCTCAGAGTGGGGACGTCGCGGCCTTCGCTGGTGGGCTGGTTCACGAACACGATGGCCACTTCCGCGTTCTTTGCCAATGCCGCGGCAGCCGCGGGGTCGGAGCCATCGTTATATTCCACCTTGGCTTTGGGATTCTTGGCGCGAATGGCTTTCAGCGGAGAAGACGGGAACCAGACCTCCCGGCCGCCGAAATGGCTCTGTCCGCCGCCGGGAGGATCCACCTGTGCCGAGCCGCCGCCGGAGAGCACGCTGGTATCGGCATGCGAGCCCACCAGCACCATCGATCGCAGGCGGGAAGCATTCAGCGGGAGCAGGCCGCCCGAGTTCTTCAATAGCACCGAGCCCTGCTCGGCAACGGTTTGGGCCGTCTCCGCGCCGCCAAACGGGTCGACCACGCGCCCCAGCGGCGGATCGTCAACGATACCCGAGGCGAATTCCGTGCGCAGGATGCGGTGGACCATGTCATCGAGCCGCGCCATGGGCACCTCGCCGCTCTCCACTGCTTTCTTCAGGGCATCTCCGAAGTACCGATCGCCGGGCTCTTCGTTGTCCAGACCGGCCAGGGCAGCTTTGGTTGTAGTGTGTGTGGCGCCCCAGTCGGACATGACCAAACCCTTAAAGCCCCACGCCTTCTTGAGCACGTCGTTCAGAAGGTAGCTGTTCTCGCACGCCCAGTCGCCATTCAATTTGTTATAGGAGCACATCACCATGCCCGGTTGGCCTTCGGTTACGGCGATCTCGAAGGCCAGCAGGTCGGTTTCCCGCATGGCGCGATTGCCGAGCTTCACGTTGCCCACGGTTCGGCCGGTCTCCTGGTCGTTGAAGGCGTAGTGCTTCACATCGCCGATGACGTTCTGGCTCTGGAGGCCTTTCACGAATTGGGCGCCCATCTTGCCGGCCAGGATGGGGTCTTCGCCCAAATATTCGAAGTTACGGCCGTTGCGCGGCTCGCGGGTGATGTCCATGCCGCCGCCCAAGGATACGTTGTACTGCTGGTCGCGCAGCTCGCGGCCAATCAGCTCGCCGTACGCGCAAGCGATTTTGGGGTCCCAGGTGGCCGCTTCGCCGATGGCCGAAGGCAGCAGGGTAGCATACCGCCCGCGTTCGGCAGCGGCACGCACGCCGACGGCGGAATCGGCCAGTTGCAAGTCGGGCAGGCCGAGACGCGGAATGCCGAAGACCACGCCCGCGCCGCCGTTCGACCGCGGAGCGGGCCGTTCGAAACCGCCCGCTCCATGGACGAGCAGAATTTTCTCGTCGAGGGTCATCTGCCCGATCGCCAGGTCGGCGCGGCGGTCCGGCGAAAGCGTTTTGTCCATCCAAGGGCCTTGCACCGCCGGTTTCGGCTGCGCCTCTTGCGCCAGGACTGGCGCCAGCGCGAGGACTGCCGCCATTATGGTTCCGGCCGCCACACTTCTGGAGCGTTCGATTCGATTCACGTTTTTGGCCTCTTTGATCCGAGGGAATCGGTAAACCGGATTTTATAATGGTTCTCGCAATCGGTGGGGCGCGGGCTATCCTTGCTAATGCCACATACTTTTCGCAAGCCGGCACGGCATCATTAGTAGGGCGGACCCCCTGGTCCGCACGGGACGCCCTCGTCCCGCTCTTTTCCCCCAAGCACCAAGTCTCCGCTACCGGCGAAGAGCCGGCCGGGGGGCCGGCTGCGGACCAGGGGGTCCGCCCTACTAGTTGAACCGGGCCCGCTGTTGCGAAAAGTATGCGGCATTTGGCTATCCTGGCCGTGCCCGCGCTCCCGCCGGCGCTTTTGCCCGGCGAGAAACAAGCGCCCCGAGAAGTCGGGCCGCGGCAGACTAAGAGTCCGCGCCACGGAAGAGGCGAACGGCCTCGCCGAGGCCGCGTTCGTAAGCTTCGATCAGCTTATCCCAGCGGGCGTTGGCTTCGTCGTCGATTTGGCGGCGGGCGGGGTCGGCATCGAACCAGGCGATCGTCCGGCGGATGCCCTGCGTGAAGGGTACGGTGGCGCAATAGCCGGGAACGAAGCGCTTGATCTTGGTGTTATCGAAAAACGCGCTGACGGCTTTATCGCCGATGAGGGTGCCGCGCATTTCGGGGACACAGGCGGCGAGGAAATCGCTGGGAATATGCACCAGCTTGGGCTCGACGCCGGCGGCTTCGGCCGTCAGGCGATACCACTGGTCCCAGGCCATCACCTCGTCGCTGGTGATGTGGAAGGCGTGGCCGATGGCCTGTTCGCGCGCCAGCAATCCCACCAGGCCCTTGGCCAAATCGGTGTTATGGGTGATGACCCAGAGCGACGAGCCATCGCCGGGAACGATCACTTTCCGGCCGCGGCGCATGCGGTCCACCGCGGTGAAGGACTTAGCCCAACTATTGACGGCGAGGGTGATCTGGGTTTCGGAATAAGTGTGGGACGGACGGACGATGGTGATGGGGAAGCCCTCTTCGCGGTAGGCGCGCAGGAGGCGTTCCTCGCAGGCGATCTTCTGCTGCGCGTACTCCCAGAACGGGTTCGCGAGCGGTGTGGATTCGGTGATGGGATAGTGCGTCGCGGGCTTCTGGTATACGCTGGCGGAGCTGATGAAGATGTATTGGCGGGTGCGGCCGCGAACAGGGCGATGTCGCGCTCGACGTGCGCGGGGACAAAGGCGATCCAATCGACGACGGCATCGAAGGAGACGCCGGCGAGCGCCTGGGATACCGCGGCGGCGTCTTCGATATCGACGGCCAGCGTTTTTGCGCCGGCCGGCGGACGGGACGAGTGACGGCCGCGGTTCAGGAGTGTGACCTCGATGCCGCGCTCGATTGCCAGTTGCGTGCAGGCCGTGCTGATGATGCCGGTGCCACCGATGAAGAGAACTTTCATGAATACGTTGTAGCAGATTGAGATGAATGCGATGCGCGCCTTCCGGTAAACTCAAATGAAGCCGGCCAGCGGCTTTGAGCCACGGATGAACACAGATAAACACGGATATAAAACAAAACCTTTTATCTGTGTTCTTCTGTGTTCATCCGTGGCTCAATGATTTTGCGTTGCTTGAGGCGACCGTCTTGGGTGCGGATGACACGATCTTAGAAGCGGCCAAAACTGCCGGCAGGGCCTGGCATTATGCCCCGCCCGCCGGGCATTGGGACGAAGCTCTGCGCCCCTCCGGGTACCCGCGCCGGCATTGGCGCCGTTTGGCGCTGGCGTTGCGCCGCCTCGGTTTTGAACAGCTCAGCCGCCGCTGGCAGATTGGCCAGCAGTTGATCGGTGCCAATGGCGTCACCTACAACGTATACGGCGACCCGCAGGGGAAAGAGCGTCCTTGGCAGATGGACCCCATCCCGCTGGCGATCGATTCCGGCGAATGGACGGGAATCGAACGGGCCATCGGCCAACGCGCCGCGCTGCTGAACCTGATTCTGGCGGACTTGTACGGTCCGCAGAGGCTGATGGCGGACCGGCGCCTGCCGCCGGAGTTGGTCTTTGCCAACCCGCATTTTCTCCATCCCTGCCACGGGTTCATCCCGCCCGGCGGCATATACCTGCAGAATTACGCAGCCGACCTGGCGCGCTCGCCGGACGGCCGCTGGTGGGTGATTTCGGACCGCACCCAGGCGCCATCGGGGCTCGGCTATGCGCTGGAAAACCGGCTGGTAAGCGCGCGCACGCTGCCGTCGGTTTTCAACCGATGCGAGGTTCGTCCGCTGACGCGGTTCTTCGAGCGGACGCTGGGCGCGCTGGTTTCCCTCGCGCCGCCGCGGGCCGCCGACCCGCGCATCGTACTGCTCACTCCCGGCCCGCACAACGAAACATACTTCGAACACTCGTTTCTGGCGCGCCACTGGGGCGTGCCGCTGGTGGAGGGCGCCGACCTGACGGTGCGCGACAACTGGGTATTCTTGAAAACCCTGGCGGGGCTGGAAACCGTGGATCTGATTCTGCGTCGGATGGACGACGTGTTTTGCGATCCGCTGGAATTGCGCGGCGATTCGCTGCTAGGTGTGCCCGGCCTGGTGGAAGCGGCCCGCGCGGGCAACGTGGCCATCGCCAACGCGCTCGGCAGCGGGTTGGCGGAAGCGCCGTGCCTGATGGCGTTTCTTCCCGGCCTTTGCCGCCACTTGCTGGGCGAGGACCTACGCATGCCCTCGGTGGCCACCTGGTGGTGCGGCCAGGGACTGCCCCGCCGGTTCGTAATCGATCACCTGGAAGACCTGGTCATCAAGCCGGCCTTTGCCCTCCTTGGCCAGCAGGCCGAGTTCCCGGCGAACATGGATGAGGCCGGGCGCGCGGACCTGGCGCGGCGCATCGCGGCAGAGCCATGGCGCTACGTAGCGCAGGAGCAGGTGGAGCTTTCCACCTGCCCGATTCGCACGGACGAAGGTCTGGAAGCGCGGCACGTGGTGCTGCGCGCGCTCGCGGCGTGGGACGGCGCATCGTACTCCATCCTGCCGGGCGGATTGACGCGCGTGGCCACGGCAGACCGGTCGCTGGCGGTCTCGATGCAGATGGGCGGCGGCAGCAAGGATACCTGGGTTCTGGGCAGACGCGAGACCGAGCCTTCGGATTCCCAACCCGCGGGAGTTCCAATGGAAGGCCGGCGCAGCTCCGGCGAATTGCCCAGCCGCGCGGCCGACAACCTGTTCTGGTTGGGCCGCTACGCCGAGCGCCTGGAACATGGAGCCCGGCTGGTGCGCGCGCTGCTGCCGGGGCTCTCCGGCGAAGGCGATTTGGGAAACACGGTTTCGCTCGAGACCGTGATTCATCTGCTGGGCGGGCTTGGGTTTCTGTCGCCGGACGAGCAGGGAGCCTCAATCGCGCAACAGCGCTGGAACCTGCAACGCGTGATGGGGTTGCTGGTGTTCGATCCGTCGCGAACCTCCGGCCTGGGATGGTACCTGAAACAGATTCGCCACCTGAGCTGGCAATTGAAGGAACGCTTTTCGCAGGACACCTGGCACGTGCTGCAACAACTCGAAAACGATTTCTCGTGCACGCCGCCGGCCACTCCGGAGCAGCGATTCGTGGCGGCCATGAACTTGTTGGATGGAGCGGTGATCACGCTGTCCGCTTTTGCCGGCCTGTCGATGGAGAACACCACGCGGGGCCAGGGCTGGCACTTTTTGGATATCGGCCGGCGCCTGGAGCGTGCCCTGGAAACCTGCGCCCTGCTGCGGGTGGGAATTGCGCAGGCGCCGTTCAACATCGAACCGTATCTGGCCGTGCTGCTCGAGATCGCCGATAGCAGCATCACCTATCGGACGCGCTATCTCACCAAGCTGCGCACCGAGTCCGTGCTGGAGCTGCTGGTGGCCGACGAGGCGAACCCGCGCTCGGCCGGTTTCCAGTTGTGCACTCTAGCCGACCGAGTGGAGAAGCTGCCGGCGGCCGCGAGCGATACCGAGCCGCTGGAGCGCGCGCTGGTGAACAAGGCGCTGGCATCGGTCCGCGGCGCCAGCATGGACGACCTGGCCACGCGCGACCGGGCGGGCGATCTGTGGGCCCTGGACGGTTTTCTTTCCCAGCTTCGCACCGATCTTTTCGACTTTTCCGACGCGCTTACGGCCCGGTATCTGAGCCATCTGGCGCCGTCGCGGCTGGCCGTCTGGCGTTGAGGAACCGATGCTGTACCGCACCACACACACGACCCGTTACCTGTACCAGCAGCCGGTTTCGCAGTGCTTGAGCCAGGCTCACCTCACGCCGCGCAGCTTTGCCGGCCAGACGGTGCTGGAATCGGCGATACAGGTGGAACCCGAACCGGCGCTGTTCGGCCGGCGGCGCGACTACTTCGGAAACGAGGTGACGTCCTTTTCCATTTTGCAAGCCCACGACCGGTTCGTCACCACCGCGACCAGCGTGGTGCGGGTGGATCGGGAGCTGGCGGATGCCCCGCCGGCTGCGTGGGCGGTTGGGTGGGATGCCGCGCGCGACCGGTTGGCGGCCTACCCCGATGCGGCCGCGCTCGAGGCCTACGGTTTCGTTTTCGATTCGCCGCTGGTGGCCGCATACCGCGAGTTGGCCGATTTCGCCGCGCCCAGTTTTCCGCCCGGCCGCCCGCTGGTGGAAGCGGCGCGCGATCTCACCCATCGCATCCATTCCGAGTTCACCTACCTGCCGCAATCGACTACGGTGGACATGCCGCTCCTCGAAGCCTTCCACAACCGGTGCGGCGTGTGCCAGGATTTTTCGCATATCATGATCGGCGCACTACGGTCGCTGCGCCTCGCGGCGCGCTACGTGAGCGGTTACCTGCGCAGCGGAGCCAATTACCAGGGAGCCGAGGCCTCGCATGCCTGGGTTTCGATATTCGTGCCCGGCGCCGGGTGGCTGGACTTCGATCCGACCAACGACGTCATGCCGGCCGACGGCCACATCACGGTGGCGTGGGGACGGGACTACGGCGACGTCACGCCGATGAAAGGAATCGCGCTAGGCGGGGGCAAGCAGGTGGTGGAAGTAGCCGTGCGGGCGGAGGCGGTGGAAGAAGGGGGCGTCGCGGAGGGGGTGTGAAGAAGTCGGTTTGAGACGAGACGAGGGCCATCAGATCTTCCCGCGTAACTCGCGAAAAGACTTATAGCGCCTTAATCGAGCGGGGTCATTCGCCTCCCGCATCGCGGCGATCGTCTTTCGGCTCGGAACGGCGACGGGAAACGGGAGCCCGTTATGCAGTTCGACCTGCTTCAGGAAAAGACGAATGGCTTCGGTAGTCCCCAGATTGGTTAAGCACTCCTGAGATCGTAGCAAACCTCAGGGCGGCGACGTGTGTTAAGGTGGAGCGCAAAAGCTATGCCACAGTTCGCAGCCAATCTATCCATGATGTTTCAGGAGGTGCCCTTCCTCGACCGTTTCGCGGCTGCCCGCGACGCGGGATTCCAGGCGGTGGAGTACCTGTTCCCTTACGAGTACGAGCCGGAGGTGGTGGCGCGGAAGCTGGGTGAAAACCAACTGGAAAACGTCGTCATCAACATGCCCCCGGGCAACTGGTCCGCGGGCGAGCGCGGCATTACCAGCATTCCTGGCCGCGAAGAGGAGTTTCGCTCGGGCGTGGCCAAGGCTCTCACCTACGCGGTGGCCCTGGGGGTAAAGCGGCTGCACGCCATGGCCGGGATTCCTCCCGCCAGCGCCGGCCGGGCGGCCTGCCGCGCGACCTTGATCGAGAACCTGAAGTATGCCGCCGGACAACTGGCGGCGCACGACATCACCCTGCTGCTCGAGGCCATCAATACGCGCGACATGCCGGGGTTCTTTGTCAACACCCAGGCCGATTCGTTTGCCATCTGCCAGGCCGTGAGTGCTCCCAATCTCAAGATGCAGATGGACTGCTACCACATGCAGGTGATGGAAGGCGACTTGGCGACCAAGCTGAGGCAATACGCGCCGCACTGCGGCCACGTCCAGATCGCGGGAGCGCCCGAACGCCACGAACCGGACACAGGCGAGATTCGCTACGAATACATTTTCCGTCTGCTCGACGAGATCGGGTTCAGCGGCTGGGTGGGGTGCGAGTATCGTCCGGCAGGGAAAACCGTGGATGGGCTGGGATGGTTTCAGCCGTTCGCGGCTGCGGTCCAGAGCGGCAAGGGCTGAGCTGCGGCTCAGCGCGCCAACTCCAGAACCTCCTGTAACTCGGCATCGCTCAATACGACGGGGTTCGATTTCATGCTGTTCGCCATGGCGGCCTGCGCGATCACGGCGGGGAAGTCTTCGCTGCGGATGCCGTAGGTTCCGAGCGGCGGGATTTCGACACGGCGGCTGAGGCCCGCCAACCAGACTGCGGCGTCTTCGGCCTGCGCCGCGGCGTTGCCGGTGAGCAGTCGCGCGATTTCGGTGTAGCGCGACAATGCCGGGCCATCGGGAGCGCGCTGGCGCAGAGCCCGCACATTCACCGCCGTCGCGTGCGGAAGCAGGGCGGCGCAGAGCGCTCCGTGGGGCGCGTCGAACATACCGCCCAAAGGCGCGGCCAAGCCGTGGACTGCGCCGAGCCCGGCGTTCGCCAAAGCCAGACCGCCGAGCAAACTGGCCCAGGACATGGCGGCGCGCGCTTCGGCATCGGCCCCGTTGCGCCAGGCGCGCTCCAATGCGGTGCGCGCGCTCTTCAGGCCTTCGATGCAATAGAGATCGGCCATGGGGTTGGCGCGCAGGGAAACGTAGGGCTCAATCAGTTGGGTGATGGCGTCGAGGCCGCTCGACGCCGTAACGGAGGGGGGCAGCGAATGGGTGGGCGCGGGGTCCACCACGGCCAGCCGCGGCAACATGCCGGCGGAGCGCAGGCTGGCCTTCACCCGCCGTTCGGGCGAGGCCAGCACGGCGTTGCGGGTCACTTCCGAACCGGTGCCGGCGGTAGTTGGGATGGCGATGAAAGGAGCCGAGGGATTCGTCAACGGGCGGCCCTGGCCGATTACTTCGAGGTAATCGAGGGGGTCGCCGGGATTGGCCAGCAGCGCGGCGACGGCCTTGGCGGCGTCGATGGCGCTGCCGCCGCCGAAAGCGATGGCGAGATCGCAAGCTTCGTTGCGGGCCAGGGCTGTGGCTTGGCGCACGGCATCGATGGTCGGCTCGCCGCCCGAGAGCGCGTACGGCACGGCGGTCACGCCTTTGGCGGCCAGAGATTCGGCCAAGGGCTGGGCGCGTTCCACGGCCGCGCCCGTAACCAGCAACGCGCGGCGGCCGAGACGGTGAGCGGCCGCCGGGACTTCGCGCAGGGCGCCTTCGCCGAAGACAATGCGCTGCGCGGTGGCGAATTCGAAAAGCATAAACCTGAGAGTAACGTGCGGCAGGGCCGGTTGGGAATGAACCGGGGAGTTATGCAAGAATCTTACGAAGGTCTCCAGATCGATGAACAAACGTCCCCTTTCCGTGACCCTGATCGGCTGGTTGTTTATCGCGACGGGTGTAGCCGGGCTGGCTTTCCATGCCGCCGAGTTTAGGGCTCTCCATCCGTTTCCATATGACACGCTCTTGGTTTGTCTGGTCAGTGCGATCGCGATCGTTAGTGGGGCATACATGCTGCGGGGCGGCAACTGGGCGCGCTGGCTTGCGATCGTCTGGCTGGCATTCCACGCGATCCTGGGTGCCTTCCACTCGTTGCAACAGTTGGTTGTGCATAGCCTGCTATTGGCGGTAATTGCACATTTCCTGCTGCGCCCCAAGGCGAGAGAGTATTTTCGTCAGTAAAATATTTCCTCGGCGATTTCGTCTACACAAATGAAAGGGTGAAATGCTGGCCATGACTCAGGACCGAGCCGAGCAAGACCAGCACCTTTCGTGGGTCTTCGAGGTGGAAAGGCGCCGTCTGCTGGCGTTCATCCGCAGACGGATTCCGGATGAAATCGACGCCGAAGATCTTCTGCAGGACGTTTTTTATGAGCTGGTGGAAGCCTACCGGACGATGAAGCCGATCGCGCACGCCGGGGCGTGGATGATGCAGGTGGCAAAGAACCGGATCACGGATCTGTTCCGGCGCGGCAAGAAAAAAGTAGTGGAAGACGGAGGCGGACGGATACTGGAAGACCTGCTGCCCTCGCCCGATGCCGGTCCGGACGCGCTTTACGCACGAGGTGTTCTACTGGCCGAGATCGAAGCCGCGCTGGGCGAACTGCCCCCAAGCCAGCGCGAGGTCTTTCTGGCTCACGAAATCGACGGGCGCAGCTTCGCGGAAATCTCCGCGGAAACCGGTGTGAGTGTGAACACGCTGCTTTCGCGAAAACATTACGCCGTAAAACGTCTGCGCAGCCGCTTGCAACGTATTTACGAAGAATCGGGTTACGAGAGGAGACAAAAATGAGGATACCGAGGTTTGTGGGAACGCACTTCGTTCTGTTCGGGATTGCAGGGTTGGGAGTCATCGGGTTGATCACCATGGGCTTGTGGAATGTTCTCCTGCCGGCGATCCTCGGTGTTCCCGCCATCGACTTCTGGCAGGCGCTGGGACTGCTTTTGCTGAGCCGGCTGCTGTTCGGCAGGTTCGGCGGTGGGTGGGGCCACGGGATGCGCAAAGCGCGCTTCGTCCGCGGCTGGAACGGTCTGACCCCCGAAGAGAAGGAACGATTCCGCTGCGCCATGGAACCTCGCCGGCCGGAGAATGCCGGTGAGGGTGAGGCGGCGGACAAGTCCTGAAGGCAGGAGTACCGAATCGGGTCCTTCCGAATGCATGCGGTAATGGCGCTCCTCGAGTTTCACGAACGAAACTCACCAGGCGGTGTCCGGCGGATCGACGCTTACGTAGGTCTGGCGGGTGCGCGGGGTCTCGAACATGTCGGCGGTTTTGGCGGCCCAGGCATTGTAATGGGGCGTTTCTTTGTGGGCGGCTTGCGCGGCGGCGTCGCGGTAGACCTCGTATAGGACGAAACGGGTGGGGTCGTCAGTCTGCTGGATGAAATCGAAGCGCGCCACGCCCGGCTCACGGCGGCTATTGGTGGCGTTTTCGATGGTGGCCTGCTTAAACGCTTCCAGGTGTTCGCGCCTCACGTGGATCGACACAAGTAAGATGATCATGAGGAAAGTTATCCTTTCAAATCGCGGAATGCTTCTTCGATTTCCTGTTTGGCGGCGGGCGTGGGCACGCTGAGGGGCAAACGCGGCGGACCGCCGTAGTACCCGTTCAGGTCCATGGCATATTTCAGGCCGGGGACGCCGTACTTGGTAGTCACCAGCGCGGCGGCCCGGCCGATGCGGTTTTGCCAGTCGAGGCCCGCGGCTTCTTCGCGGGTGCGGTAGGCCTCCCAGATGGCGATCACGCTGTAAGGGGCCGCGTTAGCGTAGGCCAGGATTGCGCCGGTGGCGCCCATCAACAGCGAAGGCCACAGCGTGGGCGCGGAACCGACCAGCACTTGAAAGCCGTGGCGCACTTCGCGTATCATCTGCATCACTTTTTCGAGGTTGCCGGAGCTTTCCTTGATGGCCACGACGTTGGGATGTTCGCTTAGCGCCACCACGGCTTCGACGGGAATGTCCACGCCCGTGGCTTGCGGCCAATTGTAGATGATGAGCGGGAGACGCGACTGATCGGCCACGGCGCGATAGTAGAGCGTCTGGGCGTCGGCGCGGTTGATGAGGTTCTTATAGTAATGAGGCGTGCGGACCATAGCCGCCTTGTAGCCCAATTCCGCCGCGCGGTTGGTAAGGGACACGGTTTCGCGAACGCTTTCCATGCCGGTGCCGGCGATGAGCAGTTTTTCGGGCGCGGCGTGTTTGGCCACGGCCTCCCAAACCTGCGTCTTCTCTTCGGCGGTGAGGTGGACGCTTTCTCCGGTCGAGCCCATCACCACGTAGCCGGCCAGCGTGGTGCGGTTCCATTTCTCGACGTTGTGCGCGATCTTGGACCAGTAGATTTCGCCGGCGTGATCGAACGGCGTCGTGATTGGTGGGAAAATACCCTGTAGTTTCATATCCCGAACGAAACTCCACCATAACAATGTTCTCGCTCGAAATCGAATGGGAAGAAGCGCGGCGCGACTGGCTGCTGGCGGAGCTATACGACTTCGAACCGGCCGGCGTGGTGGAGTTGGACGCCCGCCGCGTGCGAATCTTTTTCGAGGATACGGCCGACCGCGCGCAATTGCTGGCGCGCTATCCCGCGGCGCTACTTCGCCAGGAGGAAGATCGCGATTGGGTGAGCGAGGCGCGGGCCATGCTGCAGCCTATGCTGGTAGGTTCGCGATTCTTTCTGGCGCCGGAATGGAGAGACGATCCGGCGCCGGAGGGGCGGTTCCGCATCGCGGTGAACCCGGGGATGGCGTTCGGCACCGGCGTACACGAAACCACTCAATTGTGCCTGGAAGCTCTGGAAGACTTTGTGCAACCGGGAGCGGCGGTGCTGGATGTTGGCACCGGGCAGGGGATTCTGGCGCGGGCTGCCCGATTGTTGGGGGCGGCGAAGGTGGTTGCCTGCGATATCGATCCAGTTGCCATCGAGATCGCCGGCATGGGGTTCATCGGGTCGGTGGATTCGGTGCGGTCGTACTCGGTGGATCTGGTGGTCGCCAATATCAGCCCGGAGGCGATTGTGAAGCTGGCGCCCGAGTTTTTGCGGGTTCGCCGCGGCGGCGGCACGATTCTGGCGAGCGGCTTCGAAATAACTGAAATTGAAAAGGTTAGATCGGTGCTGCCGGCTGTGCGGGAAGTGCGCCAGAAGCGGAACTGGGCGCTGGCCGTGGCTTAGCTGCCCCAATAATCACAAAAAAGCGTGAGACGCGCCGCCTCCCTCGCACACTAGCTGCGTAGGCGTCTTATGGCAACTAAATCATTGACCCAACGGCAGGTCATACCCATCGAAGTGATCGAGCGGCGGATTCTCCTCATCCGCGGGCACAAGGTGATGCTCGATCGGGATCTCGCGGCGCTCTATCAGGTCAAGCCGATCGCGCTGCGCCAGGCGGTCAAACGAAACGCAAATCGCTTCCCCGCCGATTTCGTCCTCCATCTCACTAAAGCGGAAGCTGGGCAGTTGGTATCACAAAGTGTGATAGCTTCGCGAGGGAGTCTCGGCGGGTTCCTGCCGTACGCTTTTACCGAGCAGGGCGTCGCGATGCTGTCGAGCGTTCTGCGGAGCGACCGCGCGGCTGTAGTTAACATTGCCATCATGCGCGCTTTCGTGCGGCTCAGACAGATCCTCGCCACGCACCAAGAGCTTGCCGGGCGCATGGCGGCGATCGAAGAAAAATGCGACCACCAGTTCAAGGTAGTGTTCGAGATTCTGAAACAGCTCATGGATCCGGCACCGGCTTCAGCTAAGAGGCCTATCGGATTCGTTGGCGCGGGGAGCGGCCGCGCCGCACCGGCCCGCAGGGCATGAAGAGCGGGCCAGTGTCCCGAGCCATTGCCGGGCCGACGACAAATTGGGGACCGATTCAATGCACCCTGGCGGCGGATTTGGCTTTAGCCTTGGCGCTGACCGAGGCGCCAATTAGAGCCAAATCGTGGCTGGTGGGCACGACTTCGAAAAAGCTGCCTTGCAGGCAAGACATCTTGACCATCTCCTGCAGGAACATGCCGAGCAGGGCGGTGTCGATGTAGTCGGCATTGGGACCGGCCAGATAGATGCGGCCGGGGCCATCCAGGTGCACGCTGGTAGCGGTGGCGGCGGCCAGGGCGCGATGCCAGCGGGTGACAAACTCGCGGGCTTTCTGGTCGCCTTCCCGCGCGGCGGCGAAAACTTCTTCCGGCTCCTTGTCGAGGAAACGCAGGCGAATGGCACGGTTGCCCATAATGCCTTCCAGGTGACCGGCGCCGCCGCAGCCGCAATAGCGTTCCTTGGGGTCGAGCGAAACCACGGAATGGCCGGCCTCCCAAACGCCGTCTCCTAATGGATAGCGGCCGAAGCCGACGCCATCGCCCAGATACCAGACGCGGATGAGTTTCTCCATCTGGCCGCGAGTGGCGGCGATTCCGGCGGCGATGGCGTCGGCATCGTTCAGCGCCACCACGGGAACGTCCATGCCCTCGGATTTCAATTCCGCCTCCAGTTGGCGGGTCACGGGCAAACCCTTCAACTGGCCTAAGTTGGGAGATTCCTCGATGACTCCGTTGCGGATGATACCGGGGAAGCCGGCGCCCACGCATTCCACGGTCTGGCCTTGGCTGATTTCGACGATCATGCGGCAGATCAAAGCCAGCATGTCGCCTGCGTGCAAGCTCTTCAGCTCGAGCGGCGACTCCGACGGTTCCGGATACATGCGCACCGCACCCAGCGTAGTCTCGTCCACAACGCCCACCCAGATGTGGCGCGTGGCCAGCACCCCGATGCCGATCCCCATGACGTTCCCCTTCCCCAACCCTCTCTACAAACGCAACAGCTTGTTGACGCCGTTGAAGGCCGCCTGTTTGTAACATTCGGCCAACGTTGGATAATTAAAAACCGTTTCGACGAAATAGTCAACCGTGCCGTCCAGAACGAGCACGGCCTGGCCGATATGGATCAGCTCCGCGGCGCCCTCGCCGATGATATGGACACCCAAAATCTTGCGGGTTTCGCGATGGAAGATGAGTTTCAGCCTTCCCGTGGTATCGCCGCGAATCTGGCCGCGCGCGGTCTCACGGTAGTATGCGAGACCGACCTCGTAGGGCACGTCTTCGTCGGTGAGCTGCTCTTCCGTTTTTCCTACGAAAGAAATTTCCGGAATGGTGTAGATGCCGTACGGGTAGGCCGCGGGATTGGACTGAATCTTGAGTCCGAAAGCGTTGCCGGCGGCAATGCGGCCCTGCTCCATCGATACCGAAGCCAGGCTGGGAAAACCGATCACATCTCCGGCCGCGAAGATGGTGAGCATCTTAGTGTGAAACTCGTTGTCGACGGCGATGCGGCCGCGGCTATCGGCCTCCAGGCCGGCCGCCGGCAGGTTCAACTCATCGACATTGCCCTGGCGGCCGACGGCGTAGAGCAGCACGTCGCCGGGGACCTTCTTGTTACTTTGCAGGTTCGCCACCACGCGCCCGTCCGGCATGGCTTCCACGCTGGCGACTTCTTCGTTGAGGCGCATGGTGACGCGGTGGTCGCGGAGGTGGTAGGAGAGCGCCTCCACCATTTCGCTGTCGGCGAATTCGAGCAGGCGCGGGCGTTTTTCGATCAGCGTGACGCGCGACCCCAGAATGGCGAACATGCAAGTATATTCCACGCCGATGACGCCGCCGCCCACCACGATCAGGTTTTTGGGAATTTCCGGCAAGTCGAGGATCTGATCGCTATTGATGATGGTTTTACCGTTGATGGGAACGGTCGGCGAGCAAGCGGGTTTGGTGCCGGTGGCGATGATGATCTTGGGGGCTTCCAAGTCCGCCTGGCCACGCGCATTTTCCACCCGGACGTGGGTTTGATCGAGAAAGCTGGCGCGCGCGTAGATGATTTCCACGCCGTTGCGCGAAAGCTGCGCCTGGGTCACGTCCACTTCGGTTTTGATCACCTGGTTGACGCGGAAGCCCAGGTCGGCCATGGTGATTTTTTCTTTGACGCGATAATTGATGCCGTAGATGCCCTGGTACTCGTAACCGGAGAGGTGCATGACGGCTTCCCGCATGGTTTTGCTGGGGATGGTTCCGGTATTGATACAGGCGCCGCCGACGATCTGGCGTTGTTCGATCACCACGACCCGGCGGCCGCACTTGGCGCCTTGAATGGCAGCCCGCTGGCCGGCCGGGCCGGAGCCGATCACGATGAGATCGTAGGTTTGCATGCGCCGGGGAAACCGAAACGCTTAGCCGGCGCTGAAGCGGGATTCGATTTCTTCCCAGTTCACCACGTTCCACCACGCAGCGATGTATTCGGGGCGGCGGTTCTGATACTTCAGGTAATAGGCGTGCTCCCACACGTCCAAGCCGAAGACCGGATATTTGCCTTCGAGCACGGGGCTGTCCTGGTTAGGCGTGGAGACGATATCGATTTTGCCGCCGGACTTGACCAGCCATGCCCAGCCGGAGCCGAAGCGGGTGGCGGCGGCCTGGTTGAATTTCTCCTTGAACTTGTCGAAGTCGCCAAAAGTGGAGGCGATGGCCTGGGCGACTTTTCCGACGGGCGCTCCACCGCCGCCGGGCTTCATGATTTTCCAAAACATGGAGTGGTTGATATGGCCGCCGCCATTGTTGCGAACGGCGGTGCGGATGGCCTCCGGCACGATGGCGCAATTGTTCGCCAGCAGTTCCTCGAGGGTTTTGTTCGCCAGCTCCGGCGCCGACTCCAGCGCTTTGTTGAGATTGGTCACGTACGCCTTGTGGTGGCCGCCATGGTGAATCTCCATGGTCTTGGTGTCGATGTGCGGCTCGAGCGATTCGGGCGCGTAAGGTAGTGGTGGCAATGTGAACGACATAACGTCTCCTTTATCTCCTCTTCTCAAAAGTTTTCAAAAGCATCGGCAAGGCGAAACATGGTGGTTTCGTCGAAATGGCGGGTGAGAATCTGCAATCCCACGGGTAGACCCTCTGAAGTCGTGCCGCAAGGAACGCTCATGCAGGGAACCCCCGCCAAGCTGCCGGTGATGGTGAAAATATCGGACAAGTACATAGCCAGCGGATCGTCGATTTTCTCGCCCAGGCGGAAGGCCGGGAACGGGGAAACCGGGGCGACGATGGCGTCGGCCTGGTCGAAAGCCGTGGCAAAATCGCGCGCAATCAAAGACCGCACCTTCTGGGCTTTTAGATAATACGCGTCGTAATAGCCGGCGCTGAGGACGTAGGTCCCGAGCATGATGCGGCGTTTGCATTCGGCCCCGAAACCTTCGCCGCGCGTGCCGCGATACATTTCGGCGAGGGTGGGCGCGCCCCCGGTGCGGAAGGTATAGCGCACGCCGTCGTAGCGCGCGAGATTCGAGCTGGCCTCGGCGGTGGCGATGATGTAATAGGTGGCGATGGCGTAATCGGTGTGGGGAAGGCTGATGTCGCGCACCACGCAGCCGAGTTTTTTCAACCGTTCCACGCCGTGGAAGAACACCTCGCCCGATTCGCCTTTCAAATCCTTTAGATACTCGGGGGGCAGGCCGAGCTTCAGACCTTCCACTTTTCCGTCCAATTGGGCGTTATAGTCCGGAACGGGGGCTGCGGCGGAAGTGGCGTCGCGTGGGTCGCGGCCGGCCATGACTCCCAGAACGGTGGCGGCATCGCGCACGGAGCGCGCGAAAGGCCCAATATGATCGAGCGAGCTGGCAAACGCGGTAAGGCCGTAGCGGGAAACACGGCCGTAGGTGGGCGTCACGCCGACCACGCCGCAGAACGATGCCGGCTGGCGAATGGAGCCGCCGGTATCGGAGCCGAGGGCCACCACCGCGGTACCCTGCGCCACGGCCGCGGCCGAGCCTCCGCTGGAACCGCCGGGCACGCGGTCGGGCGCACGCGGATTTCGCACCGGGCCGAAGGCGGAGTTTTCGGTGGAGGAGCCCATGGCGAACTCGTCGCAGTTGGTCTTGCCCAGAATCACCGCGCCGGCCTGTTCGATGCGCTCGATCGCCGTGGCATCGTAAGGCGGAATATAATCGGCCAGCATCTTCGAACCGCAGGTGGTGCGCAGCCCTTTGGTGACGATGACGTCTTTCACCGCGACCGGGACGCCGGCTAGCGGGCCGGGATCTTCGCCGCGGGCGATCTGGTCGTCCACGCGCCGGGCGGCGGCCAGGGCGCGCTCGGGCGAAAAATGCAGATAGGCGTTGGTCTTCGGATTCTCGGCTTGGGCGAAGCGCAGGGCCTCCCCGGCCAGTTCGGCGGCGCTGACGGCGCGCGTTTGGAGCGCTCGGCGAATCTCGCCGATGGTGAGGGAAGGTATGTTCGAGGGAGCAAAATCCATGGGCTAGCGCTCAATCACTTTGGGAACTTTGAAGTAGCCGGCGCCCGGTTGCGGAGCGTTGGCCAAGGCAGCCTGGTTGCCGAGCGGGGAAATGGGTACGTCGTCGCGAAGCGTCGCGGCAGGATTGGTATCGAACAGCACCTGCGCCATAGGCGCCACAGTGGAGGTATCCACTTCGTTCAACTTGTCGACGTGCGCCAGAATACCGTCGAGCTCCGCGCGCAGGCGCGACACTTCCGCGTCGGAAAGTTTCAAATCGGCCAGTTCGGCCACCTGACGAACGTCTTGCTCGCTGATTTTCATGCTTGGATTTTTATGCCAGAGCCTTGGCTCGGGAGGCCCGGTAGATGCCGCGCAAAACGGGGTCTTCAATGGCGTCGGCTTCATCCAGGGCTTGTGCGGGAATGTTGGCCGTGGCGCGTTGCGGGGCGCGGCGGCGCGGGACCACGCGGAATTCGAGATCCTCGACCATGCCGGCGCCCAGGTGTTTCGAGAGCGTCCGCAGAATCTGTCCGCTCAAAGTGAATAATTGCCGCTGCCAAATGAGGTCTTCCACTTCCACCACCAGGCGGGTGCGCACCAGCTTGACGGCACGGGCGTGAGCCGCGATGGTTTTGCCCACCGCCACCGGCCATGCCGCCATCGCAATTTCATCGGGCGTAATGGTATCGCCGGGCAGGTTCATTCCCCGGAGAAGAAGGCTGGCGCGTTGCATTGTCGGGCGATGAACATTCTACCACGCGGGAGCGGTGGAACAGCGTTTGGTGGCGATGGAGAACACTGCCAAGGGATGACGGCATTACCGCGCCTGGAACGCCTTCTGAATGGTGGCCATGGCGATAAAGAGTTTGTCCGGATGGTTGGCCATCGATTGAAACTCATGATGAAGATAAAACGCGCGCGCGTTTTCGTCCAGGGCTTCAACCACGACGCCGGCCGAGGCGACCTGCGAGGTGTTTTTCCAGCTTCGATACAGAGCGTCCATCAGGAGAAACCGTCCGAGGTTTTGGCCACGATAGGAACTCGCGATTGCCAACCGGCCAAGCAGCGTTGCGGGAAGCAACGGATAGCGAGGGAGTTTTCTGGCGATGGCGTCCGCAAGCTCGGCAAGATGGACGCTGTAGGCCGAGAGGGTGTAGTAGCCCAGCACGGAGCCGGTGTGGCCGATCAGGACGAAAGGCGCGGCGACTCTCCGTCTGGCATCTTGTCCGGCTTGTTGATGGAGGTAGCGGTCGAGCTCCGGGACGCTGGAGTGGAAGGTGGTGCGGTCGTGAGATGCGGTGAGAGGTTCTGCCCGGTGCTCGAAGCTCTCCCACACGAGTTCACCCGGTAGCCGTTTTTTGGCGATAATCGCGGGCGGCCTTGCGCAGGACCGGTCCGGGTTTGGCGGGGCTTAGGATCGCGTTTGCAAACGCCTCGGTTTCGCGGGCGGTCAGGATCAGCATTGTCTGGACGTATTCAGAGAGACGGGCCGGAAGCTGCCGAAGCCCAGCGTTGAGGCGGCGCAATGGCGCCAACGTTTGCCGCGAACGCTTTATTCGAAACTGACGAGACAGGCGGAGAACGAGGGTGTCAGCATTAATAGCCTGGTGACCGCGATTATCGCCGAGGCGATAGGAGCGAAGGAAGCGCGAGGAAAGAGCCGGTGAGGACTCCGGCGAGAACTCGGGACTCTCGCGGACATCGCTCAACATAATTCCGCGAGATCAGGAGTTCTAAGTCGACGCTTCTGCGCCCTGTGGCGGCGCGCGCCGCATTTGCCGGTCTGCGCGCGGCCGGAAAGTAGTGAGCGCTACAATGGCGCTTCCACCGGGGAGAGCCAATGCTCTACAGGATAGTGCCGAAGACCGGAGACAAGTTATCGATCCTGGGATTCGGTTGCATGCGCCTGGCGCAGAAGGATGGGCGGATTGACGAACCAAGAGCGGCCCGCCAGATCCGCTACGCCATCGACTGCGGCGTGAATTACATCGATACGGCGTGGCCTTACCACGGCGGCGAAAGCGAACCCTTTGTCGGCCGCGTGCTTGCCGATGGATATCGCGAGCGGGTCAAGTTGGCTACCAAACTCCCCGCCTGGCTCGTCAACAACCGCGCGGACATGGACCGCTTCCTCGACGCGCAACTGCGGAAACTCGCCACACCCCGCATCGATTACTACCTGGTCCACTCGCTCAATGGAGATACTTGGGACCGCATCGCGGCGCTCGGCGTCGCGGAGTTTCTCGACCGGGCCGCGGCCGACGGCCGCATCGCGAACGCCGGCTTCTCCTTTCACGGGTCCCGCGAGGATTTCAAACGCATCGTCGACGCCTATCCCTGGCGGTTCTGCCAGATTCAATATAACTACCTCGACGAGGAAACCCAGGCCGGCGCCGAAGGGCTGAAGTACGCCGCCTCGAAGGGCCTCGGCGTGATCGTCATGGAGCCGCTTCGCGGCGGCACGCTGGCCGTTCCCCCGCCGCCCGAGATCGACGCCCTTTGGCGCGAGTCCCAGCCGCGCCGTTCCCCCGCCGAGTGGGCTCTGCGTTGGGTCTGGAACCACCCGGAAGTGACCGTGGCCTTATCCGGAATGAACGACCAGGCGCAGGTGGAAGAGAACCTGCGGGTCGCCGCCGAGGCAGGTCCCGGTTCGCTCACCGCCGAAGAAGCCGGCCTGGTGGGCAGAGTGGCCCGGAAGTACCGCGAAATCATGAAGGTCGGCTGCACCGGCTGCGGTTACTGCCAGCCCTGCCCATCGGGCGTGGATATTGCTGGAAGCTTCGACCTTTTCAACGCGTTTCACACCTTCGGCAAAACCGAGGCCGGATTCCTCTACGTGTTGCGAGCCGGCGGCATCCTGTCCGGCCGGCCGGCTTATGCTTCCCTGTGCGCCCGCTGCCTGGACTGCCTCGAAAAATGCCCGCAGCAACTCCCAATACCCGACCTGCTCGAGCAGGTGGCAAAAGAGTTCGAGGGCGATGGACTGCGGGACCGCGAAGCCGCCGTCCGCCGCCTCTTCCAGGGGTGAGTAGCATTGCAGCATCTGAGTTTCTTCCCCGCCCGCGACGTTTTTGTGTGGGGGCAGGTTGGCAACCTGCTGGCCGATTGTCAATCGGCCCCCGGCACGCGAAGAATAAACCATTTCGTTGCGGCTCCGCCGCTCCGTGGGGCAGACCATCGTCTTCCGTGGTCTGCCCTACCACAGAACCGCTCGAAATGCTCGCTTCGGCTGGCAGACCCGCAGTTATCCGGATTGTCCGCGCGTCCTCTGCCGGCCCTCCCCGCCACGGTTTAAATGACCGGTATTGGAATGCTAGCTTCGCTTCAACCGTTTGCCCAGTTCGCCGATCCGGCGGACGGTTTCGCTTCTCGCTTCCGCGTAGGCCTTCACGTCGCGGCGGCCCGATTTGGCGAATTCGATCACCACCGCTTCGGCGGCTACAAACTCGGCGGCGGCGTGGGCCACCTCGCGCGCGATATCGTCCGGAATGCCGCACACGCCATTGGCGTCGGCATGCAGCAGATCGCCGGCGCGCACCTCCATGCCGCCCACGCGCACGGTCTGGTGGATCGAGGTGATATGGCTGAAGCTATGCGACGCGACCACCCCGTCGCTGAACGCGGCAAAGCCCAGCCGCCGCACCTGGTCGAGGTCGCGCGCCGGTCCGCTGGTAATAATTCCGAGCGCGCCGAAACATTGGTAGCTGGCGCACATGATTTCGCCGAAAGTGGCGCCCACCGGCGCATCGTCCAGGTCCTGAAACACCACGATCGCCGGCCCGGGAAGCTCGGCGAATCGCGCCACCTGTTCATCGACCGACGAATAAACAGCGCTTTCGGCCCGTGCATAAGCCGTGCGCATCGTGGCCGTGGCGGCGTAGCCCACCATCGGCGGCATCTCCGGAAAACAGGCGCGAATGCGCTTGTCCATGAAGCCCGCCGAGCGGGGGCGAACTTCGAATAACTCGATCACATTGGCAATGGTCGGCGTGTCGTATTGCGCCAACAGTTTCAATTCCGCGGCGGAAACCGGCATGGCGTCTATTGTAATCGGTGGGACAGACGATCGCCTTTCGTCGTCTGTCATGCCGCGCCCGGGTACAAGCTCGACAGACGACAAAAAGCGATCGTCTGTCCCACCTCGCGTCTATTCTAAATCTCAGCAGGCAGTCACGACAGAAAAAGCGAGAGAGAAATCGCCCCTTCGCCGCACAAGCAGATAGGGCAATCGTGAGAAGGCCGAGCGTCTATCTGGAGACGAGCTTCATCAACCGTCTTGCGGATCCGCTGAAACGTGATCCCCGGACCCGGCAGCAACAGCTCGACAGTCGCGAATGGTGGGGGCCTACCGCAGGCGCTACTTCGTGGTGACGTCCGACGCAACGCTCCAGGAATGCCGCCGATATCCCAATCCACGCATCGTGAGGCTCCGGCTTCGCTACCTCGCCAAGACCAGTAGACCCCGCCTCCTCATATCCGAGGTCAACGCACTCTCGACCGCTCTCCGTCAACCTCACGGGCCGCTCCCCTCGGCCGAACTACTTGACGCGAACCATCTCGCTGCCGCAGCCATTCTGGGCTGCGGTTTCCTGCTCACGTGGAATCAAAAACACCTTGCGAACCCGTTCAGTCGCGGCCGGATCGATACTATAATTAAAGAGCATGGCTACGAAGCGCCAACCATCGTCACGCCGGAGCAGTTCCTCCAAGCGATCCTCAAGTAGCGGTCGCCCGGCGAGCGGCTCCCGCGATCTTTTCGCGGATCTTCACGCGCTCCGGCGGCGTTTGGCCGCTCAGTTTAATTACGACAACCTCCGCCTGCTCGAATACATACAGTCCCAACCTCTCCCCCCCGGGTTCCGATGGGCGAAGGCGCCAGCTAGGCCCAAGAAGTCCAGCCGGAAGTCTGCGTAATCTCGATCACCCCGCTGTATCCTCTTTCCTCCGGCTCAACACCACCGCAATCGCCAATCCCAGCGCGGTCAGCAACAGCCCGCTGTACACCGAAAACGGTCGATAGGTCATCGTCACCCGGTGCCGGCCCCGCGGAACCGGAACGCCGCGAATCGCGCCGTCTACCTTCCAGAGATCGGCGGATCTTCCATCCACGTACGCATGCCAGCCCGGATACCAATTGTCGCTGACCACCAGCAGTCCCTTGCACGCCATCTCGACGTCCACGGCCACGCTCGACGGACGCTCGCGCGCAAGGCCAACCTGGTCGGCCGCCGAACAGGTTTCGAGCTTCTCCGGCGCCGCGCCCGTTATGATCGCTGTCGTGCGCAGATCCGCCGGCCCATCGCGAACCATTTCCCAAGTCTTCGGTTCGTCCGGCGCGCTGACGATCTGGTGCACCGTCCAGGCGCGCGGATATACGTCCGGATTGACGAAAATTTTGATGCCGCTTTTGCCGGTGAAAACCTCGCGTTGCGCGTCGCGCGTGGGCTTCCGCCCCACCAGATAATCGATGCCGAACAAGCGCACCATGCGGTCTTGCCACCATCCCAGTTCGGAGGTCGCCGTCAGCATGCTCGCGGTGAAGGCGTGAACCGTTTCCAGGCGGTACCAATCGCCAAAGGTGAATTTCAGCAGCGGGTCGTCGTCGTTCATATCGACGCGTTTCGGCTCCGGTTGCGCGCGCAGCCACTCCGCCAGGTCCGCGGTGCCGGCGAACGCCTTCAGCAGCACGGCGCGCCTCTCATCGTGCTTCTGCACCCAGGCGTATCCCACCTCATTGCCCTGTTCCACTATCAGCAGCAGGCCCAGCAGGACCATCGCCGCCGTTGGGCGCACGTATCCCCGGTTCCAGATGTGAAACAGACCGGCGGCGAAAAGGGCGATCAAGCCGATCATGCCCAGCCGCGGGTCGCCATCCAGCACCATGCTGGTAATTCCCGGCTTCAGATAGACCATCAGCAGAAACATGCCGAACGTCACCGCGCCGGCCCACACCAGCACGCGCAGCAGCTTGCTCTCGCGCGCGATGTTCGGCGCCCGCAGCAGCAGGTCCGCGCCAATCCCCACCAGCGCCGCCATGGCGAAATGGAAAACCGAGAGCGCCACGATGGGCGCACGCGATTTCTCCACCATCGGAACCAGCGCATAGAACAACCCGTACAGCACGTCGTAACGCGCCATCGCGTACACCAGCGCGCCGATCCCGACCGCCACCAGCAGGCGCACCTCGCGCCGCCCGAACGCGCCCCATAGAGCAAGCGCGGCCAGGCCGAGGCCGATTACCCCCACAAACGGATCGCTGCGCAGCCCCATCCCGCCGGGCATTACCACGTGCAGCAAATCCGTGGGACTCAGCCCGCTATCCATGTGCTCGGGAAACTCCACCTTGTCTTTCCAGGTGAGCGCGCCGGTCGCGGTCCAGCGTTTGGCCAGCTTGCCGTATTCGTACGCGGGGATGGTCTGCACGGCTGAGACCAGACCGGCCACTACAAACACCAAAGCCAGATTTCGCGCCAGAGCCAAGGCCGCGGCCCGGGGTTCACTCTTCCAAGCCGTGATGGCCACCCAGATCGCCACTCCCGCCACTGCCAGGCTCAGCGCCAGCGCTGGCGCGTGGTGCCCCGAAAGCCACGCCATGCCGAGCCACACGCCGCACCACGCCGCGCTCTTTCGCGGACTGCGCCCCCGCAGCACGCGGAACAGGAACAGAAAAACCAGCGGCGCCCAGATGCCCGCCGCAAGCTGCTGCGGCCAATCGGTATTGCCCACGAAACCCGCCGTCGCGTAGAAGATGCCGCCCAATACCGCCGCCGCCGCGGCGCAGCCGATGTCCACCAGCAACCAATAGGCGAACAGCCCCGCGCAGCAATGGATCAGCACGAACCACACGTGTACCCAATAAACCTGGATATGCCCATGATCCGCCGGCGCCAGCGCCAACAAGAAAGTGAAGGGGCTCGCCGTCCCCGGCTGCACTTGCCCGATCAGCGATTGCCCGCACCACTCGTAAGGGTCCCAAAGCAGCACCGACCAATGGCGGATCGCATACACCTGCGCCTGCAGCCACGGCATGACCTGGTTGGCCATGTCCGGGCTCTCCAAAAACGTGTACTGATCGGTCAGCACCAGCTTCCAGAAGACCGTCACAATACCGAGCACCACCAGCAGCGGCGCCCCCAACCGGCGCGCGCGCACAAGCCAGGCGCTCCCGGCCGGGGCTGGATTCGTTGTCAAAATCGTGACCTTGCCCTCTTTCGAAGACCTTTCAGCGTCGCTTTGAACTACAGCGCCGCCCAAAAAAAATCGGCCTGTATTACTATCCCTGGTGGGACAGACCATCGTTTTTCGTGGTCTGTCGTCTCTGGGCCTTTGCTTCCACCGACGCTATCGCCACCCCCGTTTGCAGCGCTGCCGCACCGTGGGGCAGACCATCGTTTTCCGTGGTCTGCCAGCCAGATTCTTCACTTGGCGCCCTACTCGATCCGCGCCAGCACTTCGTCCGCCTTCACCGTCGCGCCCTCCTGCACCGCTATGGAAAGCACGCGGCCGGCGCGCGCGGCCTTCATTTCGTTCTGCATCTTCATCGCTTCCACTACCAAAATGCCCTGGCCGGCCTCCACCATGTCGCCGGGCTTGGCCAGCACTCGCACTACTTTGCCGGGCATCGGCGCCATCAGGTTCTGAACGCCGCCTCCCGCCTTCCCGCCCGAGCGCGCCGACCAGCGCCGCGGGTCGCGCACTTCTATCCCCAAGCGCGTCCCGTTCACCACCACCACCAGGCCGTCCGGCGTCTGCTCCACCCGGGCTTCATAGCTCCTGCCATCCAGCAGCACCGAGTACACGTTGGGCGTAACCTCGGCCACGTCCGCCTTCCGCTCCTCGCCCTCATTCACGCGAAAGCGGCACTCGGGCGCGGTCTCCACCAGGTCGAAGGCCGCCGCTACCCCGTCGATTGCGAGCTCCAGCTTCATTGAAGCAGCGCGTCCCTCCCCGCGCGCAGCCAGCCGCTCGCCTGGCCGCCGCTCCCCCCACCATCGTTCCTGGCGCGCGTGGCCGTATGGATCGCCGCCGCCAGCGCGGCTACCGCTTCCAGGTCCGCCGTCGCCTTCGGCTTGGGGTGGCGCGCGAAGAATTCCTCGATGAAGCCGGTATGCAAGTGGCCGGCCGCAAATTCCCGGTCTTCCAGAATCTGGCGGAAGAAGCTGACATTGGTGCGGATGCCGCTAACGTCGTATTCTCCCAACGCGCGAATCATGCGCGCGATGGCCGCCTCCCGCGTCTCCGCCCAGACCGCCAGCTTGGCCATCAGCGGATCGTATTCCATCGGCACCGTCCAGCCTTCATACACGCACGCGTCCAAACGAATCCCCGGCCCGAGCGGCCGTCCCAGCCGCGTTACCTTACCCGGATACGGCAGAAAGTCGTTGTACGGGTCTTCGGCGTAAATCCGGCATTCGATGGCCCAACCGCGCCACTTGACTTGTTCCTGCGTGAACGGCAACCGCGCCCCAGCCGCGATTTCGATTTGCAGCCGAACCAGGTCGAGGCCGGTCGCCAGCTCCGTGACCGGATGCTCCACCTGCAAGCGCGTGTTCATTTCCAGAAAGTAGAAGCGGCGATTCCGGTCCACCAGGAATTCCACCGTGCCGGCGTTGTAATAATTGGCGGAACGCGCCGCCCGCAGGGCCGCTTCGCCCATTGCCTGGCGCATTTCCGGGTGCAATGCGATCAGCGGCGATGGGCATTCTTCCAGCACCTTCTGATGCCGCCGCTGCAGCGAGCACTCGCGCTCGCCCAGATGCACCATGTTGCCGTAGCGGTCGCCCAGCACCTGGATCTCAATGTGCCGCGGCCGCTCCACCAGCTTTTCCACGTAGATTGCTTCGTCTCGGAAAGCCCGCTCCGCCTCGCTCGCCGCATCGCGCAGCGCGGCTTCCAGATCCGCTTCGCGATCCACCCGCCGCATGCCCTTGCCGCCGCCGCCGGCCACAGCTTTCAGCAGAATGGGGTAACCGTGCTCGGCGGCGAAAGCGCGCGCCTGGTGGAATGTGACCGCGCCCTCCGTTCCCGGCACCACCGGCGCGCCGGCTTCGATGGCGGACCGCCGCGCCGCGGTCTTCGAACCCATCGCGCGGATGGAAGCCGCCGAAGGGCCGATGAAAACGATGCCTGCATCCTCGCACGCCGCCGCAAACTCCGCGTTCTCGCTCAAAAACCCATAGCCCGGATGAATGGCCTCGGCGCCATGCTTGCGCGCCGCGTCCATGATGCGGTCGATGCGCAGGTAGCTTTCGCTCGAAGCCGCCGGCCCGATCCGTTCCGCTTCGTCGGCCATCCGCACATGCAGCGCCGTGCGGTCGACGTCCGAATAAACCGCAACGCTCCCAATATTCATCTCGCGCAGCGCGCGAATCACCCGCACCGCAATCTCGCCGCGATTGGCAATCAGGACCTTGCCGAACATCGAGCAGATTGTAACAAGCCGGTCGTTGAAGTTGGGGACGCCGTAGCGCCGGCCGCAGCGCCGGCGACCTTGTCGCCGGTGTCTTTTGCCCATCGCGAAATGTCAGTCACAGACTTTCAAAATATTCTTTACTCCCGCCGTTTCATCGCGCTACAGCCAATCCGCCCCTTCCCCCCAACCCTGCTTTTCCCCGCTCGCACGCTATCGTGGAGCCGAAAGTGGAGCCCATGAACGATTCTCATCTTTCCGATCGGATGTTCCAGGTCATCGACGCCCTGTCCAGCGGCGCCAACCTCACCGAAGCCGCCGCCGCGACTGGCGTTCACCGCAACACCATCGCCAACTGGCGCCGCAGTTTCCCCCAGTTCCAACAGGCCCTGGCCCAGGCTCAGTCCGACCGCGCCCTCGAATTCCGCGAACGAGCCGCGGACCTCGCCGATCTGGCCTTCGATTCCCTTCGCGTAATCCTCACCGACCCGAAAGCTTCCCCCTCCGTTCGTCTCAAAGCCGCCACTTTCATCATCCGAACCGCCATGGCGCCCGCCCCTAAAAAGGGTAATTATTTACTTGACAAACCAGCCCAAATCCTTTAGAATTAAAGCATGGAACAAGAACCTACCACACTTCAAGAGGCAATCGTATTCTTCGCCAATTCGGACAACTGCCGAGAGTACTTGGTCGCGCAGCGCTGGCCCAACGGCGTTACCTGCCCGAAGTGCGGCAGCGCAGATGTGTTGTTCCTGGCGAAGTACAACCGCTGGAAGTGCCGGGAGGGCCATGCTTCGCCCCAGTTCACCTTGAAGACCGGAACCATTATGGAGGATTCCCCCATTGGCTTGGACAAGTGGCTCACCGCGATGTGGCAGATCGTGAACTCCAAGAACGGCATCAGCAGTTGCGAAGTCGCGCGTGCTATCGGGATCACTCAGAAATCCGCTTGGTTCTTGGATCATAGGATTCGTTTCATGCTGACCATGGGGTTTGGGAACAAGCTGTCTGGGCAGATCGAGGCCGACGAGACCTACATCGGCGGCAAGGCCCGCAACATGCACGTTTCGAAGCGGGCGCGCCGCATTACGGGTACCGGGGGCACGGACAAAACCGCCGTTATGGGTATTCTGGAACGCGGCGGCAAGGTTCGCACTAAGGTCGTGGATAACACTCGTAAGAAGACCCTGCAGGCTGAAATCCGCGAACACGTGCTGGCCGGTTCCGCGCTGTTCACCGATGCCTTGAAGTCGTACGAAGGCTTGAGCGAATTTCAGCACGAAGTGATCGACCACGCGGTGGAGTACGTCCGGGGCGAAGTCCACACCAACGGGCTGGAGAATTTTTGGAGCCTGCTGAAACGCAGCATCAACGGCACCTACGTTTCGGTCGAACCCTTCCACCTCTTCCGCTATCTCGACGAACAAGCCTTCCGCTACAACAACAGGAAGGGATTCAGCGATAAGGACCGCTTCGATCTGGCCGCGCGGCAGCTTGTCGGGAAGCGGCTGACTTGGGATCAGCTAACCGGCAAGCAACCGGAATCTGCGACGCCTGTTAACTGAGAAGGAAAAGAAACGGCAGAGGCGCGGGAAGTACTAAGGTAGATCAGAGGCAAGCCTTCGCATCAGACCGCGCGTAGCTGAAATGATCTCCTCTGCAATTTCCGGCGTACACATGGGATCAAGCCAGACTAGTTTATTGTTAACGTGTTCAATTTTGTGCCTTAGATCTTTCACCGTGAGCATTAGTGGAATGGAGTCGTCGAGAAACTTGGAGTGCTGCTGCTCCAGTGGCGAACGATCTTTGTAGTTTTTAGCGCGAATCCGTTCTAGCCGTTCGAGGCAACCCCATCCGGGCTTGTCTCCGCTGACTTCTAAGAGATCGCCTGCTTGAATCACTCCGAACTCCGCTACTTGAAGAATATGAAATATCGATGCTGTGAATCGATCAAGGGCGAAGCACTTTGATGACTCTTCTACCTGAATCCGGCGTGAAGAATGCGATTTCAAACCTAAATCGGCTTCAGTCGGTTAACCTTGCGCAGGATGCCGTTGGCCAGATCCTG
>JBEKYD010000059.1:0-29590 GCA_049511335.1 Bryobacteraceae bacterium
GTCGCCACCGTACAAAGGATTCTCGGCGGCAGCTGGACGTCCGGTGCTCAAAGCAGCCCCATGGCGGGCATGCTGGATGAGTTTCGCCTTTCCAACACCGCCCTGTCCGCCGGCTGGATACAGACCGAATACAACAACCAACTTTACCCGCGATATTTCTACGCTTTGTCCGGCAGTACCCTGCAAACCCGCTCAGCCGACATTCCGCTCATAAAAATACGCGGTGGCGTCCGCTTCCATTAATTGCAACTCCCCCTCCCCCAACCTTCGTCACTTTTTCCCCTGCTTAACGGCTTACCTTTAATTAAGCAGAGTAGTTCCAAACGGCCACACACTCAGCCCAAACCCAGTGACATCCCAATCCTCGTCACCTGCCATCGTCACCTGCCCAACCTCCTTCCAGCTTGACCTACAGCGTCACCAGTGCCCCGACCGTTCCCTGCGCCCCCACCTCTGTTACCGCCACGGTCGGCACCCAGCAGGCCACCGTCTCCTTAAGTGATCCGGCCTCCTCGTGCACCGTGAAGGCCTCAGCCAGCAGCGTCGGTTATGGCTTTGCCCGTTGGAACCCTTGTCAGTGTCAGAGTCTTGCAGTAAATCCAAACTACTGCATCGTCTCTTTCCTGCAGACCTTGGCTGGATCTGCGTCCCATTTGAGAGGATGAATTGCGACGCCCATGCCCTTCCCCCGGCCTCCAGCTCCGGCGGTCACGTTATCAGGGCAGTCCAATCTCTTGTGGCCTCCAGGCGCTTCTGCAAGATTTCCATATTGGCCATGAACGCTGCTGGATTGCGACCACAATGTCCTATTATTGTGGTCGCAATACAGCACCCCGCATAGCCAAGATGAAAAAGCTGTTGCGGCATCCCGGAGGTCACAACAGATTGGGGTCCTCTGATAACATGACCGCCAGAGCCGGCGGCCGGGGCTCGGTTGGGCTCCCAAATCCAGACGACGACCCTCTGACATCCGGCCACTGTGGCGGAATGTCAGAGGGTCTCCCCCTTTTGCGGGGTACGCCCGGTCGGACGCGTGGGCCGGAAAATCCCCGGTGGTCCGGGCGGTACGGGAGCCTCGATTGTCATCTCCGGCCCTGAGGCACCTGGTATCTGGAGCGGAATGCGCCCGCGGATGACGATGCGATTGCCGTGAAAGACAGCGGATTCGATAAGGGCGCGCAAGAGTTCGCGCCAGCCATCAGCCGTTAAGCTCGCAAGTTTGTTTGCCGCCTCCGCGCAATAGTCAACCACGGCTGTCGCAATTTGTTCGGTAGGAACCTCAGGATGTTGGGCTAGTGCGGCACGCTCGCGATCCAATGCTGCCCGCCCGGCCTTCAGCCTTTCGAGTTGCTGACCGAGTTGCGCCGGCGAAATGAGACCTGTGCGGTATCCATCCAGAAGCCGTTGCTCCTCGGCAGACAGGCGTTGCGCATTCCGCTCAATCCGCTCGGCAGCGCCCACGCGCGTCTTCGCTTCATTCGCGTCGGCACAATCCAAACGACGCAGTGGCTTCAGGATCACGTCCGGGTCCGTCATGATGCGTCCGACAGCGTGCTTGACCACGTCACTCAGCTTCGATTCAGAAATGCTCGGGACTTGTTTGCACCGTGCGATACACCGGTAGAAGAACCTGCCATGGCACGGGTCGCCCACGTAGCGCGATCCGCAGCCGCCACACCGGATGAGCCCTTTGAGTAGATAGGCGTGCTTTTCATTCCTTGACGAGAACGCATAGTTGCGAGCGAGCTGTTGCTGCACGCGCTGCCACCGCTCCCTTGGAACGATGCGAAGCGACTCCGGTAGCGCAAGCGGCAACCACTCGCTGGCGGGCCGCCTCCGGAGGCTACACTTGCTGCGTTTGCGATACCGGGAGTTGGTCGTAGGATTGCGCGGTTCGCAGCATTGGAACTTGTTGTAGTACCAGGTTCCGGCGTACATTTCATTCTGGAGAATCCGCAACACGCTGGACTTGGCCCATGCTGAAGCACGTTTCCTGGGAGGTATATTGAGTTCGTTGAGACGCATCATTACGCGCCTGGCAGACAAGCCCTCTTCGTCCACCCACTCGAACATTTGTCGTAGCACTGCGGCTTCGTCAGGCACGATTTCGAGAACTCCCTCGACGCCCGTGACGCGGTCTTTCGGGGTGTACTTGTAGCCGTAGGATGTGTTCGATCCGAGGTACAGCTTTCGCACCTCAACCTTGTGGCGCCGCCCGCGCCGGGTACGGTCGGAGATCATTTCCCGCTCGAATTCGGCGAAGCTACCCAGAATGTTCACCATCAAGTTGTACGTCGGGCTCGTCTCGGTGGGCAGCTTGCGGAACATCACCTGGATTCCCTTTCGTTCCAGATCCCGCTTGATCACACCCAGATGCGCCACGTCCCTAGCAAGCCGGTCCACGTCGTTGATCAGGACAGCATCAAAGACCGCTTTCTGCGCGTCGTCGCGCAGGCGATCGAGTTCGGGCCGTTCCATGATCCCGCCGCTCCAGCCCTCATCCTTATATATGCTGGCGATCAGCCAGCCCTTCTCGCGGCAAAAGCGCTCGAGCTCGGCGACTTGGGAGTCGATGGTCTGCCCTTCCCGCTGCTCCTCGGTAGAGACGCGGGCGTAAATGGCGATCCGCAGACCGGTTTTTGGAACTTCGGGCATGTTCGGAGAATAGGGTTAAGAATCATCGGGTCGTTCACACAATAGCGTTTTGTCCGTGTATGTCAAATCCGCCGGAGTGGATAACGGCACCCGCCGGTGGAACACGATGGCAACCGCCTTCAGCAGGGCGTGAGGGTCGGGATTGGGGGCGGTCTCCCAAATGACGGTCAGTTTGGTAGGGGTGTGCGATTTCGGCATACGGAGGTCAGCATAGGAGATCGTTGCGCCGTCGCCAAGACGGGAAAATTTGGCACTCTTGCCATGTCAGGGCAAGGGTAGCCAGTTTTCCCGTCTTTACTTTTTGTCCAGACAGCGCCACCATCTGCCTCATGTTCAAGCTCAATGCTGTCTTTGAATTCATGGCGGAACTCATGCGGACTCTCCTTGCGGGTGAGTCTGCTGAATGTGTCCGCACAAAGGCCCGGAGCCTGCGTGTGCCGCGTCGGTTGCGCGGGATGAAGCAAGTTCGCCGCCACATTCACCGCCAGTGCCGACGACGGCTTTTTGACAAGTTATCCACATGAGGGCAGTTCAGAGTGGCTCTTGTGCCAAATTTTCCCTACTTTGCAACCCCAATACAATTGCTACAGTGACTTTACTAAAAACTAAAAGTCACTATGCGACAAAACAAACAGCAACATCAAAACGCGCTGGATCATTTTCGAAGGAGGATGGGCTTCACTCTCGTGCACGTGGCCCACCTGTTGGGGCACCAGGACGCGTCAGCCCTATCGGACTACGAGCGCGGCAAGCACACGCCGTCACTGGCCAATGCCCTGCGCCTCGGGATCATTCTGCGTGTGCCGGTGGAGTTCTTGTTTCCGGCCCTTTACGATGGGCTGCGCAACAAGATCCGCGCAGAGGAGGAACGGCTGGCCGCACCTCAGCAAGCCACCCTATTTTGAGCGGGCATTCTAATACCAAAACCCATGACAAACATTCTTGATCAGGTAGCCCGGAGTTCCTCCTCTGCCCGATACGGCCAGTTTCAACCGAGCGATCAGCGCGAATATTTCGCTTTGCGATTGGCCCAAAAGCTTGATGACGCAGCCGCGGCCCGCCACTATGCCGAACTCTTGGACCATTACTCGGAGGATCAGCTCCTGGTGGCTTACCGCCGCGCCAAAGCTGCCAGTTCCCATCTTGATCCCGGCCGCAGCTTTCATCTGGAGCTGAAACGGCTGGATGGCAGAACCGGCGACAGGCCCGCCATCCGGCGCTTGGCCGCGATCCGGATTGAACGCCGGGCGGTAGCCATCGCGATCCTGCAGGACGAGCATTTGGCAGCGCCTCCCCAGGTACGCCAGCTTTCCTCCAACAGCGACAAGGCCCTCGGCAGCGCCGCCTCCTTTATCAGTCGCATCCTGGAAAAGTACCCACTGGGCACGGCGGCCCTCGAAACCATACCTTGCGAGGCCGAGGTTCTCCGGGGCGATCTGATGGAAATCATTTCTCACGTCCTGGTTGAGCAGAGCATTGGCATCTGGGAGGTACCCAAGCTGGACGTGCTGGCATCGTTCGGACATCCACACCCGCGTTTCCGAAAGCAAGTGCGCCAGGTCATTTCCGCAATCTGGCCCGGCGTCAACGGCAGCTTTGGAGCTCCGCTGATCAGGGACGCGCTGGCGCTTGGCCTGTACTGCCAAGTCGAACGCCTCTTTAACCTTTAACCCCACGATCCCATGGTTGGTCCCCTCGCCTACATCGGCGGCAAGAATCGCCTCGCCGCCAAGATTATCTCGCTGCTGCCCGAGCACACTGCCTACGTGGAACCCTTTGCCGGCGGTGCCCAGGTGTTTTTTCACAAGCGCCCCTCCGAGGTTGAAGTGCTCAATGACCTGGACGGGGAGATTGTCAACCTGCTGCGGGTCTGCCAGTGGCACCATTCCGAACTGATCCGGTATTTGAAATACACCGTGGCCAGCCGCTCGTGGTTTGATCTGCTCGCCAAAACCGACCCAACCACGCTGACCGATATTCAGCGCGCCGGCCGATTTTTCTATCTGCAGAAGAACTGCTTCGGCGGTCTGGTGGTCAAGCAGCATTACCACTATGGCGTGGTGCAGTCCCCCAATTTCAACCCAGCGCGCCTGCCGACCGTCATTGCCAAAGCGCACGAGCGCCTCCAGCGCGTGCAGATCGAGTCCTTACCCTACCAAGAGGTCCTGGAACGGTACGACCGTCCCACCACCTGCTTCTACATGGACCCGCCGTACTGGCGGCGGAAGCTTTACCGTTACAATTTCAGCGACGAGGACTTCGCGCAGCTCGAACAACGCCTGCACAAAATCTGTGGCCGCTTTCTGCTTTCCTTAGACGATCATCCGGAAGTGCGAAGGTTGTTCGGCGGCTGGCTGATTACGCCGATCCAGATCGTCTACACGGCGCAGCGCCGACCAAAACAGCGGTACGGCGAGGTGCTCATCAGCAATTATGAACTTCCCGCGCAGCCAGAAAAGCGCGGCTGACAAGTTCGCCATCCCAAGAACCCCGCTGGGCGCGAATCACGCCACGCACTGCGTTTCAAGATCCTTCACTTGCTCCATTTTCATGAACGATTATGAATCCCATGGCTTGCCACAATCCGAACTTGCGGCCAACCGCGTCTATCACGCCGATAGCCTGGATGGCATGAAGTTGCTTCCCGCGCGCAGCGTGGACATGATTCTTTCCGACCCGCCTTACGGCGTCACCGCGAACGCCTGGGACTCCATCATTGATTTAGACCGGCTGTGGGCCGAGTACAAACGGGTCATCAGACCGAAAGGCGCAATCGTTCTGACTGCCCGGTGCCCCTTTGACAAGGTGCTCGGCATGAGCAACCTCCCCTGGCTTCGCTACGAATGGATCTGGGAGAAGTCGCGGGCCACGGGCTTTCTGGATGCCAAGCGCGCGCCGCTGCGGGCGCACGAGAATGTCCTGGTATTCTGCGACCGCTCGCCGCCGTACCATCCGCAGTTTGAAAAGGGCAAGCCGTACAAGAGCACTCGCAAGGCTCGCTTTGATGCCAACACGGGCAGGCACCTCCGCGCTGCGGTGTCAGAGAATCCCGGTTTTCGCTATCCCCGCAGCGTGCTGCATGTGCCGTCAGAGTCCAACACCGTCCACCACACCCAAAAGCCCCTGGCACTATTTGAATACCTGATCAAAACCTACACCAATCCCGGCGAGTTGGTGTTGGACAGTTGTATGGGATCGGGCACTACCGCCATTGCCTGCCTCAATACCGGACGCAACTTCATCGGTTTTGAACTCGATCCCGAATGTTTCCAGGCAGCCCAGCATCGCCTGCAGACCCGTCAATGGTCCCTCCGAAAGTCCGGCGACGGCGAGATGCCGCCGAGCGAATTGTTGATCGCCGATTTCGACGCCGCACCCGATGCAGGCCAATCGCTCCGCGAGCAAGAATAAAGGGTGGTGGCGCAGTTTGAGTCGAGTGCGCGCCTGATGAACACAGGCATGGCCAAAGCGGAGATCTCCGGCAGTAGTGACCTCACCCCAGATCTACTGGAACTTCGTTTCATCATCGATTGGCTCATGGGCGTTGGCGTCTCGTCGCCCAGGCTGGCGGCGCTGTTGGGCACGAGCGCCGGGAATATCCGGCGGCTGAAATACCTTGCGTCGCGCCAATTGGAACCCCCACTGATAACTTTTCTGCCGGATCTGGACCTTGTACCGTCTACGGCGATGCACCGCGGCATTGGCATCCGTTCCCACATGGACATCCTGCGCCGGGCGGACAAGCCGAGCCCGACTGTGGATTGGCTGGAGGAAGAGAGCAACGCCCGCTTTGAAAACCACCGCAAGCAGTACCAGTTTTTGGCGGGTGCCCGAAGCCTGGGCCAGCTAAAGCAGCGTCTCGGGCACATGTCGGAGTCACGGCGAATCGCCCTGGCGGGCGTCCTGGAGCAGCGAATTTCCTGGTTTTTGGTCCACAGCGGTTTTACCCGTTCCGCCATCAGCCACGCCAGTTTGTCGCTTTGGCTGCTCCAGAGCGCCCACTACCGATTGGGCAGCAAGGAAGAAGTTCGCGAGTACATCAAATCGACCCTGATTGCCGCGCACGCGAACACTCTGCTTGCCAGGTCCGCCGCTACGCTCCAGATTCTGGATTTGATGCGCGCCGCATCCGACAGCATCGGCGCGCCTCTTGGCTCGGACTACTACCGCCAGCGCGGCGCGGCTTTCTTCCAGCTCGGCCCCAAGTACGACGATGAAGCCAGGGCCAGCTTTGCGCAATCCGAGCGCCAGATGCGAAAACTCGGGGAATGCGAGAGCGAAGCCCAGGCGCTCATGACCGGGACGCGGCACATCAACCTGCTCGGCAAACCGGATTGGGACGGAGCGCTCCGGGTCATGGAGATGGCCGAAAACACATTCCCCAGCGGCAGTCTGGAAACCTCCATGACGCGGCACTGGGCCGCTGCCTGCGGCTTGCTGACTGGCGATGGCCGCATCCGGCAACGGGGACGAGAACTGCTGGCGGTCAATCAGCCGACGGCAGCGCGGTTCGGCCACCAAGCCACGGTTTCCAAACTCCTCTCCCTCACCCCGGAGCTGGGCTTGTCCCGAGGGCTTGAGGCCATCTGGGTCCGCAAGGCGCTTTACCAGAATGCGTTTCGGCTCAAGTAGTTGCCAAAAGCGTTACGAATTCACCCCCGGATGCTAGTTCCCTGATTTTCCTTCCTGCGAGAGGCTGGGTGCTGCGAGCCAGTCCTCATGCAGAAAGACGATTTTCAGATCTTGCGATTCCGAGTTTTCCGCGACCTGCACGGATCCGTTCAATCCGCTGGCGGCGGAAGACGCAACGGTAGACCGGCGATCTTTTTTCCACAAAGCCTTTCCGAACCGCCGGACCCGGCGGCCGAGCAGACAGACCTCTGTGACCAACAACGGCTGTTCGTCAACCTGAACGCGCTGGAACGGGAGACCTGGCGCAAGATCCTGCAAGCGCAGTCCATCGCCAGCATTGCCGAACAGGAGGGCGTCTCCCGCGCGGCGATCTATGCCCGCATCCAAGGCAACAACAAGGGCCAGGGCGGGATGGTCGCAAAGAATTTCTGGGTCCTGCTGTGGTGGCTGGTCCGCCAGCGATCCCTTCTCCAAAAACACCATGATTGAAAAACTGATCGCCGCCGTCTGGAACAGGCTCGCGGCTTCCAACAAATCGACCGCCGAGCAGGGCTCCGGGTTGGATCTCGGCTTCCAGGTCATGGACGGCGAGGTACTGCGACGCCGCGCCCATCTTCCGCAAAGTAAGCGCGCCGAGCATTTGGCCATTTTAGGCAAGACAGGCCAGGGCAAGTCCTTTTTCCTTCGCCACCTGGCCGGTCAGGATGTTGCTCGCGGTCAGGGTTTCGTCTTCTTCGATCTTCACGGAGACACCATGCCGTTCCTGTTGCGGCTCATTGCGGCCGAGGAGCGCAAGCGGGGCGTTGACCTCAGTGAAAAGCTGATCGTCATCGAACCCGGCGACGCCGAATTCTCGGTCGGGCTGAACGTGCTGGAAGCGCAGGCGGGCCAGCAAGGCTATGTACAGCTTGCCGAGTTCGCGCAGATTCTCAAAGCGCGCTGGCACTTGGATTCGTTCGGGGCCAGGACCGAAGAGCTGCTACGCAATGCCCTGCACGTGCTGGCGGACAACGGCCTCACCCTGCTGGAAATCCTGCCGCTGCTCACCCATGCCGCCTTCCGGGCAGCGTGTCTGAACCGCGTACAGAATACCGAAGTCTCCAATTACTTCCGCACCCGCTTTGACACCCGCAGCGAAGCCATGCAGGGAGTCTACCGCGACGCCATCTTAAACAAGGTTTTGAGCTTTACCACGGACCAGCGTTTCCGCCACATCCTGGGCCAGCCGCACTCGACGTTTTCCCTGCTGGAGGCCATGGACCGGGGCCGGTGGGTAATCCTCGACCTCGACAAGGGGCGGCTCGGCGAACAGGCCTCGACCCTCGGCAGCCTGCTTTTGACCAAACTTAAGAACGCCCTGTTCGCCCGTGCGCGGCGGCAGTTGTTCACGCTGTACTGCGACGAGATCCAAAACCTCGTTGCCTATGATGCCGGCCTGGACACGCTGCTTAGTGAGGCCCGCAAGTTCGGCATCTGCGTCGTCTCCGCCAACCAGTTCCTAGAGCAGTACCCGGCGCAGATGCGCGCCGCCATCATGGCCGTCGGCACGCACGCGTTCTTTCAGCTTTCCAGCATCGACGCCGACAAGATGGCCAACTCGCTCGACGGCGGCAAACGCCTTGCAGAACTGCTGAAGAACCTGCCCAAGCGGCGCATGGTCGTCAAGAGCGGCAGTCATCGCCCCCAGGAAGTACTCGTGCCCAATGTGGCCGACCTCGGCGGTGACTATGCCGACCTTTACAACCGTTGCCGGGCGCGCTGGGCCAGGCGGCGGACGGACATCGAAGCCGAGATCCGCCAGCGCCAGCAACAGGCCAACCGCCGGACCGAGGAGGTGCTCAATGACTGGGAATAGGCGGCGAGGAATCATCCTGCAGGATCGAGACCGCCACCTGCTGTCCGAACTGGCTGTCATGCGCGTGATCGATCGCGAGACGACCAAACTGGTGGCGGGATTCGGCTCCACTACCCAGGTCAACACGCGGCTGCTGGAACTGACCCGGGCGGGCCTCCTGCGTCGGTTCTTCATCGGCAGCATCGCCCACGGCCGCAAGGCCGTTTACACGCTCTCGCCCAAAGGCGGCTCTCAACGATTCAGCGTATGACCATAAACCTTTTTGGGCGCGAGGCGATCTGGGGAAATGGTGATGACGAAATTGATGACGACGCCGAAAAGCTGGCCGACATTCCGATTCATGCCTTTGATTTGATTGTTGCCGACGAGTGTCACCGCGGTTATACTTCTTCCGAGGTCGCGGTCTGGCGCAGGACCCTTGACCACTTCGATGCTGTCAAGATCGGGCTCACGGCCACGCCGGCAGCCCATACCACCGCCTACTTCAAGGACGTTATTTACCGCTACGAATACGACCGCGCCGTGCGCGAGGGGTATCTCGTCGATTACGATATCGTCAAGATTAACTCCGATGTTCGGATGCACGGCATGTTTCTGAAGGAAGGCGAACAGGTCGCGCTGATAAACCCGCAGACCGGCGCCGAAACCATGGACCAACTGGAAGACGAGCGCCAGTTCGACAGCAGCCAGGTTGAAAAAGACATCACATCGCCGGATTCCAACCGAAAAATCTTGGAGGAGATTAAAAAGTACGCGCTGGAGCACGAACAGCGCTATGGCCGGTTCCCCAAAGTCTTGGTATTTGCGGCCAATGATCTGCCGCACACCTCGCACGCCGACCAGCTGGTCAATACCGCCCGCGACGTGTTTGGCCGCGGCGATTCATTCGTGCAGAAAATCACTGGTAGCCCGACGGTGGACCGCCCCCTGCAAAGAATCCGCGAATTCCGCAATCGCCCCAACCCAGCCGTTGTCGTCTCCGTCGATATGCTGACCACGGGTGTGGACATCCCGGACTTGGAATTCATCGTCTTTCTGCGCCCGGTGAAATCGCGCATTCTGTTTGAGCAGATGCTTGGCCGCGGCACCCGCAAGGGAGAGAAGTATTCCGACAAATCGCATTTCACCGTGTTTGACTGCTTTGACGGGACGCTGTTTGCTTATTTCAAACAGGCCACGGCGATGACGGAAGAGGCGCCGGCAGGCCCCACCCGCAGCATCACTGAAATCATTGACGAGATTTGGAGAAACCGGGACCGCGATTATAATGTCCGGTGCCTGGTCAAGCGGCTTCAGAGAATTGACAAGGAAATGTCTGGCGAGGCCCGCGAGGATTTTGCGGCCTTCATTCCGGCAGGCGACATGGCCGCATTTGCCAAGAGCCTGCCGCAGACGCTCCGTCAAGATCTCACCGGGACCATGGCACTGCTGCGAAATCCCGTGTTTCAGAATCAGCTGGTGGGGTATAAACGGAAAGAGCGGGTATTCCTGGTCAGCTACGAGACGCAGGACGAAGTGTCATCCTCCTGGTTGGTCAGAGACGCTGCTGGCAAAGAATATAAACCGGAAGATTACCTGGTCGCTTTTACTGAATATGTTAAGAGTCACGAAAACGACATCGACGGCATCCGTGTTCTGCTGAGCCGACCGCAAGACTGGGGTCCCGAAGCATTGGGCCAGCTTCGCGACAAGCTGAAAAGCGCGCCGCAGCGATTTACGGTCGAAAACCTGCAGAAGGCTCACGAAGCTCATTACCGCAAGGCCCTGGTGGACATCATCTCTATGATTAAGCACGCGGCCAACCAGCAGAGTCCACTCCTGAATGCCGCCGAAAGGGTGGACCAAGCCTTTGCGCAAATTACGACCGGCCGCACTTTCACGCCTGAGCAACAACAATGGCTAGAACGCATCCGCAATCACCTGCAGGAGAATCTGTCCATCGACCGGGAAGATTTTGAGAGCCAGCCAGCCTTTACGCATTACGGCGGATGGGGTAGGGTATCGGTAGTGTTTCAGGGGCAACTGCCACAATTACTTCAAGAAATTAATCGGGCTATCGCAGCATGAGCGACATCGTTCAAAAACTCTGGGGATTTTGCCATACCCTGCGCCATGACGGCGTGGACTATGGCGATTACATCGAGCAGCTCACTTACCTGCTGTTCTTGAAAATGGCTGACGAGCGCGCCGTGGAGATTCCCAATGCTTATGATTGGGTAACTCTTAAGGACCTCTCCGGAACTGAGCTTTTAGATCACTATAATGAAACCCTCCGCAAGCTCCGCGATGCCGGCGGGTTGCTGGGCGATATTTTCACCCAGGCTACCTCGCGCTTCAACAATCCGGTGAACCTCCGCCGCTTGATCGACATGATTGATGAGGAGCAATGGTCGGCTCTGGACGTGGACGTGAAGGGCGCCGCCTTTGAGGGCCTGTTGGAGAAGGCGGCTAGCGAGGGGAAGAAGGGCGCCGGCCAGTATTTCACCCCGCGGCCTTTGATCCAATCCATTTGCCGGGTCATGAAACCGGACCCCCGACGTAAACCAGATTTTAGAATCTGTGATCCCGCCTGTGGCACAGGTGGCTTTTTGGTCGCGGCGTACGAGTGGCTCATATCTCCCCAGGTCAGCAAAGGTGTTTTTGAACGCGCTGAAGCCAAGCGTATCCGGACCCGCACCTACTACGGCCAGGACTTGGTGCCTCGGCCGCGTCGCCTCGCGCTGATGAATCTTTATCTCCACAGTGTTGAGCCCCATATTTACCTGGGTGATAGCATCTATGAACCGGACAGAGGGGAACGGTATGACGTAGTCCTTACGAACCCGCCCTTCGGCACCAAGGGCGCCAATCAGGCCCCGGACCGTGACGACTTCACTATCGAAACGAGTAACAAGCAATTAAACTTTGTCCAGCACGTCATGAACATTCTTAAACCTGGCGGACGGGCCGCCATTGTCCTACCCGATAATTGTCTTTTCGAGGACAAAGCAGGTGAAGTCTTTGAAATATTGATGCAGGACTGCGCTTTGCATACAGTCTTGCGCCTGCCGAGAGGGACCTTTACCCCGTACAGCCAGGGCGTGAAAGCCAACGTGATCTTTTTTCAGAAGGGCGTACCCACTGAAGAGACATGGATTTTTGACGGGCGCTCCAACGTTCCGGGAATAACCAAAAAAGACCGGCCCCTCACAAGTGAGCACTTCACTGAGTTTGAGAAGTGCTACGGATTGGATCCAAACGGCGTGAGCAAACGCAAAGACCATGGTGAAGGAGGACGGTTTCGTCGATTCAAGCTGGCCGAGATTAAAGAGCGGACTTATAAGCTGGATATCACTTGGCTCAAAGATGAATCGCTAGAGAATAGCGACGACTTGCCAGAGCCCCAAGACTTAGCGACTGAAGCCATTAGCGAACTCGAGGCCATCGTCGACGACCTCAGAGACATTGTCGAACTCCTTGAAAGAGAGGAGGCGATCTCCAAATGAGTAATGATCTTCCGGACGGGTGGACGTCAGTACTTCTTGGAGAGCTTTTCAACTTCAAATACGGTAAGGGTCTCCCGCACGAGAAGCGGAACGGCACGGGCTCGATCAAAGTCTATGGCTCGAATGGTGTTGTAGGTTTGCACGACCGCTCGGTCACGAAGGGACCCGCAATTATCGTGGGCCGAAAGGGTTCCGTCGGCGAAATTCATCTTTCAGACGAAGAATGTTGGCCAATCGACACGACCTACTTCATTGATGAGTTTGTCGGTCTTCCGCCAGGTTATTGGGCGTTCTTTTTTAAATCGCTGCGACTCGGACAGCAGGAGAAGTCCTCGGCGATTCCCGGCATTAGCCGTAGTGACATCTACCAAGTCGAGGTGCCGCTGCCCCCTCTTGCCGAACAGTGGCGAATTGTCTCCAAGCTGGGAGTCCTCCTTGCGAAATTGCAAGATTCGCAGAAACGCCTAGAAAACATTCCCAGAACTCTGAAGCGCTTTCGCGAGGCCATTCTCAATGCTGCGGTCACTGGCAAGCTGACAATCAATTGGAGAAACAAGAACGGTGAGATGGGGACGGCGGCTGCCGAACTGAAGTCGTTCGGGACGGCTTCGGTAGCGCGAAGTTTTCACACGCGTGAATTAGAGTCAACTGAGGGCAATGAGGTCTTGATCGACAAAGTTCCAGTTGAGTGGGTCACGCCGTCATTGGAAGACCTATTTCGGTTCATTGACTACAGAGGCAGGACGCCGAAGAAGGCCCGAAGTGGGAAGCGGCTCATCAGCGCCAAGAACATAAAGATGGGCTATATCTCTGAAGAGCCTGTCGAATACGTCTCGAACGAGTTCTATAAGACCTGGATGACGCGGGGGATCCCAAAAAAGGGAGACATCTTTTTCGTTACCGAAGGCCATACGATGGGATTTACCGCGCTCAACAACCGAACGGATGAGTTTGCTTTGTCACAGCGGACGATCACGCTTCAACCTTGGCAACCAATCGAGACCACCTGCTTCTTTTATTTCATCATGTCCCCGATCTTTCAAGAGTTAGTGAGACTCAACGCGACTGGTTCTGCAGCCGTCGGCATCAAGGCGGCCAGGTTTCGCGGCTTGCCGATCCCGTTTCCGTCGCGCGCAGAACGACAGGAGATCGTGCGTCGTGTTCAGAGTTTGTTTGCGCTAGCTGACCAGATCGAAGCCCGGTACTCGAAAGTTAAGGCCCAGGTGGACAGGCTTACCCACCCCATTCTTTCCAAAGCTTTCCAGGGGGAACTGGTGCGGACGGAGGCTGAACTCGCTGCGGCTGAAGGCCGAGATTACGAATCAGCTGAGGAACTCTTGAAAAGGATCGCATATCAGCGCGACAGTGCTGTTGGCTCGCTTACGCAATCCACAAGGAGGTCGGCCATCAAAGAATGGCTGCGCTAAGAGCCAAGCGTGCCTCTGAACCGGCGCCGGTCGTTTTCTTAGTACAGATCGCGGGTAGTATTTGCGTCACATTATTAAGAATAGTAAGGCCGATATGGCGGTTAGACTCTCAAGACACTTCAATCTGCATAAGAAGGCCGCGCGGAAGGCCCGTCAATGGCTGCTTTCAATGTTGGCGACCCTCTGCATTTGCGGCAGGTGGTCGCTGCCCAGAACCCCGAAGCGAAATCCCACTGGGACACAACTCCTAACGACAGACGCGCGAGAACCTCAGTTCCGCGCTTTGCAGAACAGTATTTGGGACCTGGCTAGTGGCACTTCTACGAGAGCCCTGGCGCGTAGCCCACGACGAATGCCACCCTTCGGTGGCCCGCCCCTTAACTCCGTGTCGCATTTTTGGGTTCAGTCCAATAAGCAGTCCTAGGTTTTACTTGCCCCGCCAATACTCAACACTGCCAACGTAGTCAAACTCCACGCCCTGCGGACCCGCCGTCAGGCCTGGAAGGTTAGCCAGAATCACTCGGCGCAATTCAAGGTCGTCGGCCTTGCCCTGGTGCCGATACAGCACCTTGCCATCCGACGCAATTACGACCGTAAACGGCAGTGTACCGTCCCATTTGGAGTCGAACGCTGCTTCCGTCGCGGACCGGTTGGCGAATGCAATCTGCATGTTGCGGCAGGAGGCGTGTTCCTTGATGAGCACCGAGTCCGGGCTGTGCTTGTCGTCCGTTTGGTTTAGCGCCACCGTCACCACGTCGAGGTCGCGCCTGCGGTACGTGCGGTAGATAGCTACAATATTAGCTAATTGCTCTATGGACGGCACGGAAAAAGGAGCCCAAAAGGTCACTAACAGCAGTTTGCCCGTTCGGTTCCTGTGCAATTGTTTCAACTCTTTGGCCGTCTCAAATTTCCACGCGACATCCACGGGCTCAGCGTCCATCCTCTGCAAATGGGTAAGGCCTTGGCCTCGCTCCTCCTTCCACTTGATGGGACAGCCAAAGACCCCGGTCTGCTCCACCGGCACGGGCTTGCCTGCAAGCACGGCGTCTATCGCGTTGCGAGCATCCTGGGTTTTCACCAGCGACGCACGCATGTTGTTATCAATACGGCCCTCGTACCGCAACTTCCGGTCCTGATCAAGCACAAAGACGTGTGGTGTAGCCACTGGCCCGTAAGCTTGGGCTACCGTCTGAGTGTCACCGTCGTAGAGGTACGGAAAGTTAAAGTGCCGGAATTCCGCACGGATCTTGCATTCCTTGAAACTGTCACCCACATCCGAAAACCGCACCTCGTCAAGCTGAACACGTTCGGGACTATCAGGGCTAATCGCTACCACGGCCACACCTTTGTCGTGATACTCTTCCACGAGCTCCTTGATGCGGTTTTCGTACATTTGTGCTACCGGACAGTGATTACATGTGAACACGATGACCAAGACGCGACTAGAGGAGTAATCGCTGAGCGTGTGCGTCTTGCCATCAACGCCCGGAAGCGAAAAATCCGGCGCGGCAGAACCGATCTTGAGGGTCGGGTGGGCCTCATCCGCTAAGGCGGCCAAGGCCAGGATCATTAACGTGAAAAGTCGCAACATCTGTTTTACTCTCCTTTCGATTCCTCGCGCCGCTAGAGGTGCAACTTCAAGGCAAACTGCAGAATGCGAGGATCATTCACAGTCTGGATCTGCCCCGAACGTGGACGAACTTAAGTTGTGGTCAGTGCCGTCTGTGCAGGCCACACAGTTGGGTTCGATCCAACGAAATTGGGGTGATTGCTGACGTTAAACGCTTCGGCGCGCACTTCGAACTCTCCTCGCTAATTTCCGAAGGTCCTCGGCGCCTGGGCTTGAAACGTCGCGCGATCAACCATACCACTTAGTTGAAACGTATCAAGAACGGATCGTATAACAGCTCTTCATGGCTGTCAAGGCATATGCTGGCTGATGAAAAAAACTTAATGATCCGTCTCGTCGTTCAGCAGTCTATTTCAAAAGCTATGCCTCCTGTGGGATCTCTCGTGCCCTCGGTACTCCGGATTCTGGCGTGCCCTCTTCCCCCGGGCAATCTGGCCTGCTACACACCCGACTCTGGCTGGGTCAACTCATCGCTGTCGAGGGTTCGCTGCGTGGCGCACACTGGCCCAGCCCAAATGGCCCCTTCCTGCACCGCCATCAACACCTCAGGCCGCTGGAGCCGCGGCTGGGCCACGCCCGCGGCGCAGCAGTGACGTGATATTCCAATTGACGTTTCCGCTCCGCCGTCCGGGACACGTCGGATTGAATCGTTGTAAAGATTTTCAATTTTCGGCAAACTGTGCGAAAATGATATCTTCTATGCCCACCATTAAGGAGGTCGCTAAAGTCGCAGGTGTTTCCGTAGGCACTGTTTCCCACGTTATTAACAGTGCCGTGCCGGTCAGCGAAAAGCTGCGCGCCAAGGTCGATGCGGCGATTAAAGCGCTTGATTATCACCCCAACTACATCGCCCGCAGCCTTAAGACTCAGGAAAGCCACACCATTGGGATTGTAATTCCCGATATGACCATCGCATTTTTCCCGCGCGTAGTGAAGGGCGCGGAATCGGCATTGAGGCAGAATGGATATTCACTCCTGACCATTACGACCGACGACGATGTTGAGCGGCAGCATATGGCATTTTCCCTGCTCCGCTCCGAGCGCGTGGACGGCATACTTTTGGTCATGGCCTCGGGCCGGGGCTCCGTCCGCCATATTCAGCACATTAAGGCTTCTGGCATGCCGCTCGTCTGCCTCGACCGTATCCCATCCGGTATTACGCTGGACTCAGTTTGTACGGACAGCTTCACTGCGTCGCAAGCGGCCGTCGACCACCTCGTTGCCATGGGCTACCGCCGCATCGCCATCCTCACTGGCCGGCTGACGCTACAGAATGAACAGCAGCGACTTAGGGGCTACAAACGGTCTCTCGAGAAGGCCGGCATTCCCTATGAACGGAACCTCGTGTGGGTCGGTAGCTTTAACGAAGCACAAGGAATGCAGGTCTGCCTCGAACGTCTGGCGACGATTGCCCCGCCGACAGCCCTCTTCTGCACCAACGGCATCATGGGGATTGCGGCTCTATCGGCGTTTCAGTCCTCCTCCATTGCCTGTCCGGAGCAGGTGGCCCTGGTCACGTTCGACGAGATCGCGATCGATGGCATCTTCCGCCCCGGAATCACAACCGTTGTCCAGCCCGCCTACGAAATCGGCTACCATGGCGCCAATGCCCTGCTGAGGAAAATCAAGGCGGGCCCTCACAAGACAGAGATCCTAGCGCTACGCTTGCCCGCCGAACTCCGTGTGCGGGAATCGTCGATGTACATCAGTCGAAGCGCTGAGGTAATCACGGCTTGATTGTTTTCCACATCTGGAATTCCGCCCAAGCCTGATGGTGACATCGCCCGGTCATTCCATTCTTCCGGATCCAGTTCATGTTCCGATCTTACTTTTCGCCCAATTACCGACAGATTCGGGGGTCCGGAAGACTTCCTAATATGATCCGCCGCAACTCTACCAGCCTGGCTGCAGACGCCCTTCCGTCGTGCGCCAAAACGATGGCTCCAGGGGGTGCAGTGGCCGGCTTGATCGTAACCGCCCACTCCGCCTCCCCGGGCTTCTGTGGCCCATGCCATCCCCAAAACCAGGAAGGCGAGCGCTTTATTGACCACGACATAAATAATGCAACGACTCTCTGCTCTATGAAGCCTGTAAAATAACGCGTTTTCAGATAAGAGTGTATTGCATTGATTATGCAGCGGTCAATAGGTAACAGTTTTATTGCTTTAGAGGCCCGTCTCCATCCAGTGGCCGCTCCGCGCGCTTTCCAGAATTGCGTCACACACCCGTTGCGTCTGCAACCCACATCGAAAATCGGGCTGCGCCGGTACGCCGTTCTCGATGCCGGTCACAAAATCCGCCAACTCGTTCAGGAATGTGTGCTCGTAGCCGATGCACGTGCCCGGGACCCAATAGTTCTTCATGTACGGGTGCTCGGAATTCGTCACGTGGATTTTGCGCCAGCCTGTCAGATGGGATTCCACCTTTTTGCCGGACTGCTGCTGCTTGTATTCGAAGAACTGCAAGTATTCCGGCTCCTCGAGATCGAAGTAGAGGCTGCCGTCGGTACCGTTGAGCTCGAATGTGCTGAAGTTCTTTCTACCGCGCGCGTAGCGCGTCGCTTCGAATGTGCCGATAGAGCCGTTGGCAAACTCAGCCAGCAGCATGCATGCGTCGTCAATGGTTACCGGCTGCACTTTTCCGGTGATCACATGCATGCGCTGCTTGATGAACGTCTCGGTCTTAGCCACAACGCGGGTGATAGACCCATTCAGCCACATTGCTGTGTCAATAGAGTGTGCCAGCAAATCGCCCGTGACGCCGCTGCCGGCGATCTTGGCGTCCAGTCGCCAAAGTGCATCTCCACCCTGCGGGACATCGACGGAAATTGTCCAGTCCTGAAGGTACACCGCCCGATAATGGAACGGCCGTCCGATGCGGTTTTCGTCGATGATCTGCTTGGCCAGCGAAATCGACGGTACGCGCCGGTAATTGAACGAGATCATGTTAGGGACCTTACCGGCTTCAACGGCCTGCACCATCTCTTTACCTTCTGCTGCGTTCATCGCCAGCGGTTTTTCGCAAAAGACCATTTTGCCCGCCTCCGCCGCGGCCACAGCAATTTCCCTGTGGGCGAAGTTCGGGACGCAGATATCGATCAGGTCGATATCCTCACTTTCAACAAGGTTCCTCCAACTCGTTACGGCACGCTCATAACCCCAGACGTCCACGAACTTTTGAGCCTTCTCCGCGTCTACATCACAAATGGCCTTCAGGACTGCGCGGTGCCTCAAGGGGAAGAAATTGTTCAAACGCCGGTAGGCATTTGAATGCACACGGCCCATAAAGCCACACCCGACTAACCCCACTCGCAGGTCTTTTATTTCCATGGTTCGTCTCCTCAACAGAACGTCACATCCACTTGAGCTGAAATCTTCTTGCAGATTCGGAGCAACCAACGCATCGCGGTAGAAGCATAGGACGAAATAGTCGGTCTCTCGAAAAAGATGGCTGCTGGTTGGACACGGTCCAAACGAATGAAGAGGATGCCTTGGCCTGCGCGAACTCCGAGTTCCCGCTTCAACGCGTGGAGCCACCTTGTCTGTCCATCGGCGCCGACCAGTTCCCCACCCCTCGAATGCGCTTGGCGCGTGAATTTGTAGCCCACCAGCCCGACGTTGAGAGTTGTTTTCGTCATACTACTACCTGGGCTTCTGCCTCGTCCCATCCGTGTGCTACACGGACAGCGATCATCGCTGACAGGACATCTTGCCACGTGCTCTCATTCAGCAGCACCGTGTTGGAAAACATGCATCCATCCCAGCAAATGTGTTGAAGTTGCTTAGTAAGATTTCCAGCGCGGTCACGCAGCCAGTAACCCGAATCCCGCGCTAAATCGAGTTTCCCCGCAGGGTCGAAGGGGAGGCAATGATGCCCCGTCTTGTCGTGAGTGCCCATGCCCTTTACGCTGGCGTCGTTCTGCGCGACATGTAGATCGGTGGTCCATGGCCGCAATGCATCCGTCAGTTGCAGCAACGCGTGGCGCAAGCCCTCTCCGTCCGACCAATCGAAGTCCGTGGGCAGAATGCGATCTTCAGGCGCGTTGTAACCCAGTGCATACAGCAGGGTGTGCGCCATGTCTGCCTGAAATCCGAGCGTCCGCGGCCGAGCTACCATCTCGAGCAGTTGCACCATCCTTCTCCAACTGTGCATTCCACCCCAGCAGATCTCGCCTTCAGCCGCCAGATGCTCGCCGTTGTCCTCAGCCACGTCGCAAGCTTCACGAAAAGTCTTCACGATCCGTGTCGTGTTTTCTTGCGGGTCGCGCAGCCACTCTGTGCAGCTCGCGGCGGAATCGATGCGAACCACGCCATACTGTCGAATTCTCAGTTTGCGCAAACTCTGTGCAATCACGCACGCCTTTCGCACCTGCTCGACGAACTGGCGACGCTCGTCTGCATTGCCCATCGCTGAACCGCCACCCGTGGCGGGCCAGATCGGCGCCACCACCGATCCCGCCACTAGGCCTCGCAACACCAGTTTGTCGGCCAGAGTTTTAACGTCATCCAATGTTGAATCGATATTGAAATGTGGAGCCGCTAGAAACAAGTCCACGCCATCAAAACGCGTGCCGTTCACTTCCGCCGCAGCCGTAAGGTCTAACATCGTATCGAGGCTGATTGGCGGTTCCGAATCAGGGCCTTTGCCAACAATGCCTGGCCACGTTGCATTGTGAAGCAGGGGGTATCGATGACTACGCGAAGACATTACAGGATCTCCTTGTGTCCTTTAGCGCGCGTTGTGTCCGCATTCGGTCCACAGCGCATTGTCGCACTTGAGAAAGTGCTCGAACGATAGGTTGCCTTGCGCTTCGGAAAGCATATAGCACTCGTGGCCAGAAAATTCGCGTCTCAGATACGAATCCTGGACCAGGCTCTACAGACACCTTGCTATGGACCTGATGACCGCCTCCAGCGAAGTGCCCGCGCCGGGCAACCTCCTCATAGAATTGAGGCATATATGCGATGCGGCTTGATACGTATGTTGAAACGTATCAATCACTGCGCCGCCTATTCTAGAGCCGACTCGCGCCGTTTGTCAAGAGCAAGTTTTATTTTGGCACTGATTTCCATACGCCGTGGGCTTCTTCAATACACAATGTGCTGATTCAGCACGGGTTAGCTGGAAGGGGCGGGCATTTGGAAGTTGCAATAGTCTTTGGCAGGCGCGTTGGTCTTGCCAATTCGCGTGTCGTGGTGATTTTCGACGCCGGAGAGGGTACGGTAGCCGCGGCGTCTGGCACGGACGCCGGCAAGATTGGCTGGACACATCATTGAAGCTCTACAGCGCCGCTGGGTCTGGGTCAACCGAGCATTGGGAGAAAAGCCGACGAGCCCATAGGCCAACGCTTGTCAAATCGTGGAAGTTGTCGCACGAGAGCCGTGCGTTGATGGACGGCGGGATGTTTGAAATGGCAATCGGTGCTGATGGTATGGAACACCTCAGCATCGACGCGCGACAGACCGCAACTGAGTTGATGAATGGAAGTCTGGGGAAGCGGGCCGAGTTCGAAGTTGGTGGCGAAGAAGTTCGTGCTGTCGACTGCCAGCTCATTTCTGGTTTTTCTTGGATACTCGCCATCCTGACTGACCGTGATCTGGTGCTCGTGGTCGATGCAAGCCGTTTTGACCACCCGCACCAAGCAGTGAAGCGGTCGGCTTAGTACAGCAAGCCAGCCATTTTAACCCTAATTTGGCGAAAAGAGCTTTACAGGTACAGGGCGTCGCAGACTAGCAAATCCAGGAAACGGCGTACTATCTAATCTCGCGGGATACCTGGTTCACAAACCATTGTCGGCCGGCCCAAAACCGGCGGTGAGAAACGATTGCCGTTCAAATCGCGGCAAGGAAAAAATCACTGCAAGGAATTGAAAGTGCGGATCGTATGAAATCATACAAACTAGTTTAGCGGACACTAGTGTTCCTACACTTGCGAACACGCACGCGCTTGGTGCCCTGGTGTGCCCCGGCCGGGCTGGGGAGCTGTTTAAAAACTTTTTCAATTTCATATTGACAGTACTCCGTATCCGTTGTAATCTCCAGTTTGAGACGTTTCAAACCAGCGCGAATCCGAGTTGCGATTCGTAGCTCACTGGGATCGGTGAATTCCAGGCGAAGGGAGTTTTTCGATGAGAACCGGTGTAGACCACGGGCGATCTATATTCCTAGGTGTGTCTGTTCTCCTCTGTGCAGTTAATCTGAGCGTATTGCCCCAGCGCTTATTTGCGCAAGCGGTCGCAGTGGCTCAGGTTTCCGGTGTGGTCGCCGATCCTAGCGGCGCAGCCGTCGCGGCAGCCCAGGTCAGCGTCACCGAGACGGACAAACAACTTGTACGAACAACCACTACCGACGATCAGGGCCGCTATGTCCTTCCGGGCCTGCCGGTTGGACCCTATCAGCTCCAGGTCACGGCGAAAGGATTCAAGAGCTACGTGCAATCTGGCATTGTTCTGCAAGTTGGCAACAGCGTTGAGATTAATGTGGCCATGCAACTCGGCTCGCTTTCGGAGAGCGTGAACGTGGCAGCTGCTGCGGGCATGGTGGAAACAAGGGAGAATAGCGTTTCGCAAGTCATCGACCAAGCTCGTATTGTAGACCTTCCCCTGGACAATAGGCAGCCGACGCAACTCATTCTCCTAGCCGGGGCAGCGAATAGCGCGCCCAACGGCGAAGTGATGTCAAGCCACGTCTTTTACAGCGCTGTCAACATTTCCGTGGCTGGTGCTGAGGTGAGCGGGATAAATTACCTGCTCGATGGCGGAGACAACAATGACTCGTTGAGCAATGTGAATCTGCCTGTCCCCTTCCCGGATGCGTTGCAGGAATTCAGCGTCGACGCCAGCAGCCTTCCGGCACGGTACGGGGCTCGCCCGGGCGGGGTGGTCAATGCGGTCACGAAGTCCGGCACGAACGATTGGCATGGCGATTTGTTCGAATTCCTGCGCAACGGCGATGTGGACGCGCGTAACTTCTTCGCAGCCAGACACGATACCTTGAAGCGGAACCAGTTCGGTGGCACCGCGGGCAGTAAGATTATCCGCGACAAACTTTTCTTCTTTGGCGGCTTCCAGGGAACATATAACCGCAGCGATCCGTCGTCAACGATCAGTTATGTGCCAACCCCAGCTGTTTTGACGGGTGATTTTAGTACCATCGATTCCGGCCAATGCATCTCGGGGGGAGTCGGAAAGACGCTGGTAGATCCCACCACGGGCCAACAGTTTCCTAACAACCAGATACCCGTTAGCCGGTTCAATCAGCAGTCCCTCAAGCTCCTGAAGTACCTTCCTGCGGCCCAGACCGCTTGCGGAAAGGTCACCTATGGCATCCCTATCACCGGCGACGAAGACCAGGGGATTGGGCGTGTGGATTGGGTGCAAAACTCGAAACATACCTTTTACGGCCGGTACTTCTTGGACGATTGGCGCAACCCCCAAATCCTTTCCGGAGACAATCTCCTTCAAACCACCTCCGCGGGACTCCTGGAACGCGCGCAAACGCTGACCCTCGGCGACACTTATACGTTTAGCGGCACAGCCGTGAATGCATTTCACGTGACGGAAAACCGTATTCGGGTCAAACGGACTCCTTCGGCGGATGACATCAGCCCGGCGACTATTGGAGTTAACATCCCGGAAGTTTTTCCGAACTTCATCTTTGCGGCGGTTACCGGTTACTTCGGTGTTGGCTGCGGCAGCTGCATTGACGCGCAGTTCAACTCGACTGCCTTCCACCTTGCCGACGACGTGGACATTATCCGAGGTAAGCACCAAGTTTCGTTCGGGGTCGCATACATTCGTTACCAGTTCAACGAGATTGGTGGATTAACTTCAAACGGCGATTTCACCTTCAGTGGAGCATACTCCAGCAGCGGAACTGTTGGGGACGCTCTCGCTGCTTACATGCTTGGCGTGCCGAATGACTTTCAACAATCGGGTGGGCAGTATAACTCGACGCGAGCCACGACGTTCGGATTGTACGTCCAGGACACTGTCCGGTTGACGCAACACATCACGATCAATGCCGGCCTGCGCTGGGACCCGGAGCTGGCGCCTTACGATCACTTCCACAAGGGTGATAACTTTTATCCCGCTGCCTATGCCGCCGGGCAACAGAGCCAAGTGTACACGAATGCGCCCGTTGGCTTGCTTTTTTACGGCGACCCCGGAGTTCCGCTAGGCTTGCAGAACAACCACCTTGCGAACTTTTCGCCACGCCTCGGGATCGTTTGGGATCCAGACGGCAAGGGCCGCCAGACGATTCGTATCTCCGGGGGCATTCTCTACGATACCTCTGCGGCACTGACCCTGAGCGCCCGGGCATTTGCTGGGAATGCTCCGTACGCTTCAACGATTGACCTTCCTTATCCGGCGGGAGGCTTCACGAATCCCTGGGCCGGCTATCCGGGAGGCGTTCCGTTCCCGCTTCCCAGTCCCTTGCCGAAGAACTACGGCTTTCCGAGCTTTGCGCAATACGGGGCGATGCCCCTCGACCAGAAAGTCTTGACAGTGCCGCAATGGAATCTAAGCTATCAGCGGCAGATTGCACCCGACTGGCTGGTATCGGTCAGCTATCTCGGCAATAAAACGTCACACATACTGACTTCGGAAGACATTAATCCGGGGCAGTACATACCTGGTAGCAGCGCCTCCCTCAACGATAGAAGACCGCTGTACTTGAAGAACCCGACGACTGGAGCGGCTTACGGCGCCATCATCATGGCCGATGAGGGCGGCAATGCCCACTATAGCGGTCTCCTGCTTTCGTTGCAGCACCGGTTCAGCCATGGTGTTACGTTGCTGACCAATTATACGTGGTCACATTGTATCAGTGATGTAGATTACGGATCTTCGCTAGAGGCCTCTCTTTTCGAGAACCCCTATAACCTTGAACAGGACCGCGGGAGGTGTATCTTCGACATTCGCCACGTCACGAATACCTCGCTGATTGTAGCCAGCCCGGTAAGGGGCAATGGATTTGCGGGCCGGGTTCTGAGGGACTGGCAGATTTCGCCGATCGTTAGCATTCACAGCGGCCTGCCTTTAAACATTACTGATGGTACGGACATTTCGGAGACCGGGATCGGGTTGGACAGGCCCAACCTGGTTCTTCCGAATAATATATCTCCGTCCAGTTCGAATCCTCTGAATTTTATCAACCGCGCCGCGTTTCAAACACAGGCAGCGGGGACGTTCGGAAATCTCGGACGGGAAGCAGTTTCAGGTCCCGGTGCGGTCAATTTCGATTTATCGCTGAGCCGCATGTTCCGTTTCCGCGAGCGATGGCAGTTGGAAGCGCGCGCCGAAGCCTTCAATGTCATCAATCACCCGAACTTCGTTGGATCGAACCCTACTGTGTGGCCTGCACAGACGGCGCTTACGACAACTTTGAGTTCGTCCACGTTCGGGGTGATCCAGACTGCTAACGATCCTCGCATCCTCCAGTTTGCCTTGAAGTTGCACTTTTAGTCGGCTCGACGGCTGGATCGAACTGTTCTAGTGTCCAGACCGAGAAATACATTGCAGGAGTACATCTAAAGCTGCATACCTAGGTATGCAGAGGGGTCCGTCACTCTATCGAGAGAGGCAAAGGCCGATGGCCAATGAATTGCGCCAGTTGCTTCTGGCGAATCTTCCAGATTTTGCAGCAGTGGAGTTCCAACAACGCCGGGGCCGGTGAGTCCTGGTAATGAAAGGTCGGAGTCACATTATGAAACGATTCAACTATGGATTAACGGCGGCTACGATTGCCGCATTGGCCCTCTGGACGGGATTTTCGACAGCGCGTTCTCAGACTGCGACGAGCAGCGCGGTGCAGCAGATCCATCCGGTTGCGGCAAAGGATGACGAGAGCAGTTACCGGCAGATTTTTGATGGCAAGACGCTAAACGGATGGGACGGTGATCCGAAGTATTGGAGGGTGGAGGATGGTTGCCTGGTCGGCGAGGTCACGCCGGCAACGCTTCTGGATCACAACAATTTCATTATTTGGCGTGGTGGAACACCGGGCGATTTCGAACTAAAAGTGGAGTACCGCATCTCTTCGCGCGGCAACAGCGGGATCAACTACCGCAGCGTGGAGGTTCCGGGAGTGCCGTATGCGATGCGCGGGTACCAAGCCGACATTGATGGCGAAGAACGAATGCCCGAAACGAAGGCCGGGGTCCGATATGCGGGCCAAAACTACGAAGAGCGTGGGCGCACGTTTCTGGCAGAGCTCGGGCAGCTGACGCATATTACTTCCGGAGGGATCGCGGAAGTTATCGCACCGCTGGGCGATCCGAAAGAATTACAGAAATACGTAAAGAGCGGCGATTGGAACGACTATCACCTGATCATACGGAACAACGTGCTCATTCACATCTTAAACGGCCACCTGACGAGCCTGGTGATCGATGATGACGCCACCAACCGCCGCTCTGACGGACTCATTGGGGTGCAAGTGCATGTCGGTCCACCCATGAAGGTCGAGTATCGGTGGTTCCGAATCAAGAACCTGTGATAAGAATTGTACCTAGACGCTCGAACACCGATCAGAAGGCGATACGCCGTTTTGTTTTCACGGCGAAACTTCGTGGAGACGGTGGCGGGGGCGACTAACGTGGCCGCGTTGTCTCGAAGCTTGGCGGTTGGCCGGACTGGCCAAATGCCGCCCAGCAGCTGGTAGTAGGCGGCTTAGCACTCCGCCTGCGATCGCTTTCAGGGATGTGCTTCGAATTACGAGCATACATTCCTGAACGAGAAGGCGGCTCCCGTGGCGAATCGAAAAATGGAACACCGGCGGAGCCCGACTTCTGTAATGGGTTAGAGACGCAAAGAAGTAGTGAAGCGATCCTGGAAAGCACCCAGACTGAACCCTGGGTGGAGACACGATTGTAGACCACCGCAATATACGCTTGCTCGAAGGAGCGTAAAGCTGACAAGAGGAGATCAAGATGTTAACACGTAGAGTTACGGAGACATGTATCGTTCTTTCTGTTTGTGCCATGGTGTCACCCGTGTTCGCAGGCGACCCAAGCCCTGCAGTCCGGCAGATCATCTTGGCGAAGTCACAAAGTTATGCCGATGCTATGTTGAAGTGTGACGCGACTGCCATGGATAAGCTTCTTAGCCCGGAGGTAGTCCAGACCTCCGCCGGCGCGACGGTCGCGGACAAGGCAGCCGTTCTCAAGGACACAGCTGCATGTAAGACGCCTTTAGGTGTGGCCGTGCTGACCGTCAATACGATACGGCAATACGGAGATACCGTCGTTGCGAATTATGATGGTAATTTCCAGCACAAGGGTGGCGAGGTCAGACCGCACTCGACTGTCACAATTGTCTGGGTGAAGCAGGGCAAAGACTGGGTGATAGTCGCAAGGCAGGCGACAAACGGCCATTAAATTACCTTGATCGCTATCGAATCCAATAGCTCGGCCCATCAGGATTGCTATGTCCAATTCTCGCACAAGGTATTCAAGTTCCGCCGCAACCGGATGAAAGCTGGCAGGGGTATCGAGAAGAAATGTTCCGCAGAGGTATTGTGAAATCGGGTTATGCTCTGACAATCGTCGCGTCGGGACTTGCTGGATCATAATCTGGTGCAAGCCTGACGGGCCCGTGTTAGGTCGCCAAACAGTAGGAATAGGTGGCGACCGTTCGATGATCGGGCTTCTGAAAATCAACGGAGAGTTGTCGGCGCTCTGTCGCCCGAACTGGCCGCCCGTGTCGGGCTTGCTGCGCAGGCCCGTTCGGCGTCACGCATCAGGGGGTGACGTGGAGTGATTTCACGGATTTGCCTAGCGGCGGGGTGTTAGAATCATGGTTAGGCATTTGTTGCGCACCAGCGGTGCTGGCAGCATTCACCGACTACTGTCAAGGAATTAGGGGACTTATAAATATGTCGAACATACAATTGATTCACGACGCGCTTTCTGCGGGAGAAGGAATTCTAAGGTTGGCACCATGCTGGGTGCCACGATCCTTTCTTCTGCCTGGCGGAAGATTAAAGCTGCATCCGGACGACCTGTATGCGCTCGGTGCTCAGCGTGGCGGCATTGACGAGCGTTGGTTTTCATCAACCACTAAGGCGGACAACGGGCCCGGCACACCGCAAGATGAAGGCTTGAGTTACGTAGTACTTAACGGCAAACGGGTACTGCTGAAGGAGGCCGTCGAATCTGTCGGAGACGAGTTAGTCGGTGCGGATGTGATGCGAGAGCGCTGTGGCTTTAACGTCCTCTGCAAGTTCTTCGATAACCTAGGGCCAATTCCGCACCACATGCATCAGATGGAAGAGCATGCAAGCAGAGTGGGACAAAAAGGCAAGCCCGAGGCTTATTATTTCCCGCCTCAGTACAACTTCTACGGTAATAACTTTCCGCATACGTACATGGGATTGGAGCCGGGCACGACGAAGGATGACATCCGCAAATGCCTGGAAGCGTGGAACCAAGGCGACAACGGGATACTGTATCACGCCAGAGCATATAAACTGCAGCCAGGCACCGGCTGGCAGGTGGACGCCGGCGTTCTGCACGCGCCGGGTTCGCTCGTGACTTATGAACCCCAAGTCAACTCAGATGTCTTCGGGATGTTTCAGTCGATGGTGGAGAACCGGCCCGTGCCGTGGGACTTGCTCGTTAAGGATGTCCCGGCAGAGTGCCAGCGTGATTTGGACTACATCATCGGTATGCTAGATTGGGAGAAAAACGTCGACCCTGAGTTCGGAAAACATAATAAAAGTTTCCCGAAACCGGTTTACGCTGAGGATGCAATGGGCGCCGCCGGATTCCGAGAGGTATGGATCGCGTATGGGACGACGTTTTATTCCGCCAAAGAGTTAACCATACTCCCAGGCCGGTCTGTAGTGGTTAGCGACGCGGCTGCCTACGGTGTCATTCTGACTCAGGGACGTGGTACGATGGGTGTTTTGGATGTGGAGACACCGACGATGATCCGCTTCGGGGAGATGACGAAGGACGAATTGTTTGTGACGGCCGCAGCGGCAAGAGCCGGGGTAAAGATCACTAACACAAGCGACGAAGAGAATTTAGTGATGTTGAAGCACTTTGGCCCGTGCAATCCGGATGCAGCGCCGCTCGTCAAGAAAAACCGCGCGCACCAGGAAAGCAAAGTGCAGTAGCGAGACGCTTACGGAGATCTATCCCGCGTGTAGGAGGCGTTAGGGCATCATCAAGGGCGTGCGTGCCCGTGGCTTCGGCTAAAAGGACTTGACGAGGTGCGCTTGGCTCATACGTGAGGTTTCACGCCAGTAGCCGACCTCTACTAGGGGCGGGTATAATTGCGCATTTACGACAACAAACTAGGTGACAAAGCACCTTGGATGTCCGGCTTTGTTTAAATTAGTATAAGGTGCTAATACGTTTCAATCTTCCTTAGCTGCGACCTTGACGCCTTTCGAGAGTGTTGGAAGGAGACACACTTAACCATGATTTATCAAGGCCGCCGGGCGGTGCGCATTGAAAACGAATGTGTCCGCGTGACTGTGCTTTGCGAGGGCGGTCATATCGCGGAAATCCTGCACAAGGCGAGCGGCGTGAACCCACTGTGGTCACCCCCATGGATAAGCATTGACCCCTCCACTTATGATCCGAACCGGCACCCCGAATACGGCTCTGGTATCGACGCGAAATTGTTAGCTGGCATCATGGGCCACAACCTCTGCCTCGATATCTTTGGTGATCCCTCTGCGGCAGAGGCCGCCGTCGGCCTGGGAGTCCACGGCGAAGCTTCCGTGGCCGCGTACGACGTTCGACAGAGTGGATCCAGCTTGATTATGACCGCGTGCTTTCCGTTGGCACAGATTCGCTTCGAGCGTATTATCGAGTTGCGCGGATGTACAGCATATATCGGCGAGGTCGTCGACAACCTCACAGCCTTCGATCGTCCCATCGGCTGGACACAACA
>JBEKYD010000060.1:0-29293 GCA_049511335.1 Bryobacteraceae bacterium
GCTGGGGCTGGAGCACCTCCGTATTACCCCGCGTGGGTAATACGCAGGCCAACTCGTAACCCGCTAAGGAAACAATTACTTACGCCTTTGTTCCGGCCCTTCTCAGTAAACTCCCGCTAGCTTAGCCGACTTTTTGAAGGCCGAGAGGAATCTCGGCCCTGCAGGCGTGGACGCCCGCGCCACGCTCAATACGGAAAGCGTTTCTTCAGCGACAGCAACGGAGATTCAATATATCGCCAAGACAGGCTCGCGAGGAAGAACACTGTTGCAATCATCAAAATACCGCAAGCTATCTCCGCGGGCAGCGTCAAGCGAACGGAGAATCGCTTGGTCACCCAGGCGATCAGCCACATGAGATGGAAATATACGGCAACATGGATTACGTACATCGTGTAACTGTATTTGCCGAACGCCATCAGCCATTTCGTGGTTCCGATCCGCTTGATGAGGCCGAAGCCTGGGGCCGCGGCTTTGAGAACCAGCGCCGCAAATGCGGTCTCCACGAAAACCGAGCCAACCGTCTGGTTCAGCGGACTCTTCCAACTGGCGTCGCCGGCGGCGATGGCCGTCACCGAAAAGGCGCCGACCGAGAGCAGGAACACGGTGCGCGCTCGCGCGCTAAAATAGGCTTGCCACCGATGGTTGCGCACGGCCAGGGCCGCCAAGGCTCCGAGCGCCAGCGCGTCGGTTCGCGCCGGCGTGATTCGGTACAACGTATTCCACCAAACTCCATGCGCGGCCATGCCGATCCTCAAAGCTATCGCGAGCGTAACGATCCCGAGGAAGGAGTGCGCCAGCATTCGTCGCGGCACGAAAAAGATGGTCGCCGGCCACAAGAGATAGAACTGCTCCTCCACCGCAAGACTCCAGAAGTGCCCCAGATAGGGGTCGGATGCCCCGCGGCCCGGTTTCCAGTTGGAAAGATAAGCCAAGTACCAGCCCCAGCCGCCGCCGTAGTCCGGCATCGACGTGCGCACGGCACGGTGCAGCGCGGGGATCGCCATCGCGACCACCAGCAGGTATCCATAGTACACGGGAAAGAGACGAAGAAAGCGGCGCGCGTAGAAGTTCGAAAAGTAGTTCGGAGACGCCCTGCTGTCGAGCAGTATGCCGGTAATGAGGAAGCCTGAAAGAACGAAGAACAGGTCCACGCCGTAGGCGCCGAGCTCGCTCAGAGCCGCCATGGCATGCTCCACCGGCCGCGTCGGATCCAGCAAGCCGTTGGCGTGAACGATCAGGACGCTTAATACCGCCAAACCCCGAAGTCCGTCCAGCGCCGGCAGGCGCTTCTCGCGAGTAACCCGGACGGCAGGCGGACGCGGGGTGGTCTCAACTTGCCACGAGCTGACAACCAACGCCTGGGGTTCGCAATCTCGAGCCAAATCGGTACGGCAGGACCTGCCGGCTCCCGAGCCGCTCCGCTCGCCGGCCACGAGCTGGCGGCCGGCCATGGCTGGAGGACGATCATGGCCCAGGGGCCAAGAAAAGTCCATACACCTGAGTGCGCTCCAGCGCCAGGAAATCTCCGCAAAAGAATCGCGGAAATTGGGGACTGGTACACCACTTACAGTAAGCGGCGGGGCGTTGGAATCTCCAACAACTTTACTTGCCGACCTCGATCAACTGTCGGATCTTCTGGCTCAGATCCACATCGAAGCGCACGGGGACACCGGTGATGTCCTTACGATAGCGATAGATTTCGATCTGGTGGGGAATACCGAGGGCGGATTGGCGTGAGCAATAGATGCGTTCCCACGATTGAGAATCCGCAGCGAGGGTGGTGCGCAAAAGTTCGTGATGTGGGTAGGGATGGGAAGCAGGGACGGTGTCGAGCAGAACGTAGGCAATGGGGACGGCAGCGAGGCGCCCTTCGAGGGCGGCGGGGGTCGAGACAAACGCGGTAAAACGCGTCGGGTCCTGGCTGGTGCCGTCGGGGTAAGAGAGAAACTTGCTGCCGCGGAGGAGGTAGGTGCCGCTATCCCGCCGGCGCTCGGCCCATTCGGAAATGAGGGCGGCTTCGTTATCTTGATAAACCGGGGTGGACGAGATCAGAATGGCCGCGCCGGCGGTATCGGGCCGGGCGAGGAGGGCGCGCATGGCGGGTGAAAAACCGGGAGCGAAGGGTGGGATAAGCTGGAAGCCGGTGAAGGCGAACAGAAGCGCACCGGCGGCCACCAACGCGGCGCGCCAGGCGAGCGGGTTGGTGCGGCGGCCGAAGATGGCGGCCAGCGCTTCCAGACCGGCGGCGGCAAAGAGACAAACCACAGGCGCAGCCTGGTATATCTTTCGCGGCTCGATGCTGGTAGGCACGGCGGCGTGGAAAACGACGATGGCGGCCAGGTAGATCGCCAACACCAGCCAGAACGCTTCGATGGCGCGGCGGCGAAAGGCGGGAATCAGTACGCGCGCCATGATGCCCGCCAGCGCCATCGAGAATAGCGGCAGGCCGAGAATGCCAATGGCAAATCCGGTATGAACGCGCAAAGAAGCCAGCAGAAATGCGGGGTCCGGCACGCTGGTCTGGTTCCATCCCTGTTGGACGATGTGCATCGTGATCCAGGTGTAGGGCAGACAAACCCCGCCAATGACCAGCACGGCCAGCCAGAAAGAACGCTGGGACAGGAGGCGCCGCCGGCCCAACAGGACGTAGGCGGCGACGACCATGGGAATCACCCACGCATTGCCCTTAGTGAGAATGGCGGCGACGGTCCAGCCGGCGAAGAGCAAGGCGTCGCGAACGGTTTGCGACTGCTGGAAGCGGACCCACGCCAGCACGCTCAAGAAGCTGAAGAGAGCCAAGGGAGCTTCCGCCATAACCATGGAAGCCACGTACTGAGTAAGCGGGGAGGCTATGAGCAAGGCGCCGGCGAGCCAGGCGAAGCCTGTGCCCAGACGAGGCGCGAGTTGTCGGTACACGAGGAGCGCCGTGAGCGCGACGAACAGTTGCACTTCGAGCAACATGACCGGGCGTGCCACTCCGAAGGGCAGGCTCCAGAGGGCCTGAAGAAGCGGAAAAATGGGAGGCCAGTTGCCCAGGCCCACCTTCGGAAAATGCGCGTAGTAAGCCTTGGCAAAGGCCATGGGATGCGGCCACGCGGCGGGACTGGTGAAGAAGTCCCGTATCATGAGGCCCGTGACGTAGTGCATCCCTTCGTCCGAGTAGCGGCCGAACTCGCTGGAGTAAGCGCCGTTCCACGCCTCTATCGCGATGGCCAGGGCGTAGAAGGCGAGGAGCGCAATGGCCATGCGGCCGAATGCCGGACGAGTTCGGTGGAGTGGCTCGGCCGGGGTCATGTATCCAATCCCGCAATTACGGCAAGGTACCCGACAACCGCTCCCTTACGGCCGCGGCTCGGATTCGCGCTTTCCGAGCCGCGACCGTAAGGGAGCGGTTGCACTCGAATACGTTGCCGCACGTCCGGGATAGCACGCCTACGCATTATGACCCGCCCTGGCGGACTGCCTCATTGCACCGCGCTCGCCTGTATATCTCCAAGACTTGTCCAGGCGACGCCATCGGTCGAAACCTGCACCTGCCAGTACACCAGGTTCGGCGCCATGGCCGGCACCGTGATCTTGCAGCCCGATGTGCACGCCGTTCCGCTCGAAGTTTCGCTGTCGAAACTGTACGGCGAGCCGTTCGTGTTGCAGGCTTCCGCGCGCCCACTGCAATAAAAATTCCGCGGCGATCCCCCGGCGCCGGTAAACCTGGAATATCCGAAATGGACTCGCGCGTACGCGTAGCCTCCGGGAACTTGAACTGTGATACCCGTTCCCACCGTCCGGTTGATTTTATCTTCCGTCCAGGTGGGCAATTGCACCAGCCAGGCGACATTTCCGAAAGGCGTGTTGACCGCGGGAGGCAGGAACGCCTGGGTGGCGGAAAGCGGCTCCATCTCGGCGTACGGAGTGGCCATGCCAGGTCCGCCAAAGCCGTAGGTCAGGAATCGCGACCGCGTCCCCTGCACGTCCGGCCGGTCCCAGCCCTGCTGCCGGTACCCGCCCGCCCCGGGCCACCCGATGATCACGCACGGTGTGTTGGCCCAAGGTTGGCCTGCCTGACAAGCTCCGTTGTCCCACATATACGGAATGTTTACGTAGACGTTGCCCACCGAAGACCCGGATACACACTCCCCTGCGTTGTAGACATAACACATTCCGTAAGAGGTTGCAGCCAAGGTGCCGGCACTGGCAGGTCCGCTAACATCGAGCAAGACGTTATGGCCCGCCCATCCGATCATCGGGTAGTTCTTATAGAACGTGTTACTGGCGGTTCCAAGAACCTGAATCTGGTAAATGTTGCCCGAGATGTGAGTTAGCGATCTTCCTGCCAGTGAACCCGTCCCGTAGTTGTTGTTGAGCGTGTTCGAGTCGGCGAACCACGGCATCCCGCCGATTGTGGAGACATAAGCCTGAACGCTTCCGTTTCCTATCGGCAGGCTGTTAGCCGCGAAACTGGGCGGCGCCAGGGTTTGCAGTTGGGGAGGCGGAGGAACCGAAAAGACGCTGCTCAACGGTCCCTGCTTGGTAGTGGTGGTGGCCGATAGCCAGACCACGCTTCCCGGAGACTCGCCCGGCGCCAGGTCTCCATGGCCAAGCAGGCTCCGGCCGATCTCCGCTAGAGTCTGGCCGGATTGCGTCTTACCGCTAACCAGGAAGATCGCCGTGCACCCGTTCAAGTACGGTGGCATAGCCAGTGCCTGAATCCCGCTAGCGTGCATCATCTGCATGGCATTGTCCACGTCGGTGTTGCCGGGCCGGTTCACTGGGTCGTTGAATCCGCAATAATCCCACATGGCATTTCGCTGTACCCAGATATCCAGCCAGCCCGGGTCGTTCACAGTATCTGTGGCTACTACGCGAAAGTGCTCATCGTCAGTCGGGTCGCCGCTGCCATCGCCGTTCTTATCGAAGACGAAATCATCGCCCACGGCCAGCGGAAATGGCTGACTGTAACTGGAGTGGTTCCATCCGGAAATGGTGCTACCCGGCGCCGGACACACCGGTATTCCATTGGCCGGGTTTTCGGCGGCATTGGGCGCCTTGTTGCACCATCCCCCCGCCGGCACGCGCATCTTCACGCACTGGTTCCCGGTCGCTCCCATGAATGCGTACGGATTGCCGCTCGGGCACGTCCAGTCGTACGTCTCCTCGGGTGCCGGGCAGAACCCGCTCCCGCCCGCGATGGGCCAATCCAGGCACGTGTTCGTATCCCAGGAGCCGCCTCGCGAGATGGCTGCGATCGGCATCTCAAATGGTCCGCCAAAGAGAAGCGAGATGTTGCCGCCATACAAGGGATTGTTTGAAATCATCGCGGTCGGCCCAGGTGTTACGGCCGGATAGGCGGTGAGATTGTGAAATCCACCGAATCGCATGTGCCCGTTCGTGCCCGTGCCGTCGAGCGTGTGGATCAGGTTGGTGAGCGTCGCCGGAGTCGTGCTCAAGTCCATTTGCGCCACCCACGCGCCGTAGTTCTGCCCCGCATAGGTGTTCTGGAAATAAGCGCCGGAGCCCGCGATGCCGGATAGCGCAAACGCCGTTCCGTAAAGCGAAGAGTTGTAATTCGGATAGAGACTCGAAATCTGGGTGGCCAGGCTGCTCGATCCAGGTGTTAGAGCGGACCATGTCCAATAGTCGCTGGGAGCATTGCGAACCGGGCCGGACGAGTTAGGCGCGTCTAGAGTATAGTTAAACGGAACTAAACCCTCGGAACCGTTCCCGGTGTAAGTCAGTTTGTAAAGCTCATAAAGCGACCCGTTATTCTGCGTGGTTGCGTACGCGTACCAGGTGTAGGCGTCCGACCCGGGAAGGCCCCATGCAACATCACAACACGTTTGTGGAATGTCATTGGGGGCAATCCCAATCCCGGTAAAATAACTCGTGGCTGGAGCCTTTCCGATCCATAGAGGCAGGCTGATGCCGTCCTGCGTAAAACCCCACAGGAAGGATTGTCCCCAGACGGCGCCGTAGACCGTGCACAGCCGCATTTGTTTACCCTGCGAAGAAGGGAACGTCAGCGGATTGCACTTTGCATTTGGACCGGCGCCCGGTTGCCCTGGCTGCTCCGTACCGGCTTGCTTATATGCCGCGCCGATCGTCAAAGTCCCCGAGGTAAGTGCCGGCGTAATCCGCACTCCCCAACCCAGAACCAGATAGCTTGTGCCCGTTGCGACGGTTACACTCTCGGAAGTCGTCAGGCTGTAAGCGTTCTTGAAATTTGCCACGGTGCACAGATTATTCGCGCAGGTTGGTGAACTGCCCGCCACATAAATCTTGTTTCCAGGCGTCGCCAGCGCCAAGCTGAAGGCGCAGGCGGAGGACCCCGAATAGGCGGGATCCACGGTGAGCACTCCCGCGCTGGCTGAAAGCGTGCAGCTCGATCCCGTAGGAAAGTTCTCCTGTCCGATCATGACGCCCGGTCCCCAGCCGGAGAACAGAGCGCTCGGAAAACTCGCCGGCCACGGCGTATCGGGATCGCTCGAAGCAGACGGCACCACGGCAATCGACCCCTGCGGCGCCATGATGGCGATCGGAGTTCCCAAGCACCCGGCGGCCGGGTTTGTGAAAACGCAGATCGTAAAGGGACATCCGCCGGAGACTGAGCAGCCGGCCCAAATCTTTACGCCAAGGTCGTTGGTCGCGGTCCAATACACCCACCATGGGCCGTTGCTGCCAGGGAAACCGGCGCCCGGATAGAGATCGATCGGGTTATTAAGAGTGGTACTGGCGGCCGAACTTGCCCCGTTCAGCGCGCTCCCTGGAGTGTTCCAGCCGGCGCCGCCCGCATAGTAAGAGAATGCGAGTGTGCCAGGATTCACGGGGTTGTGACCGCCGCCGGGATACCGCCACGTAAAATCGTTCGCGCCATTCATAGCAGTCAGCTTCACGCCGGTAAGCGGATCGATGTAGACGGTTCCCTTTGCATCGAGCGTATTGGCCAAGGTATACGGCCATCCCCGATTCCCCCATTTGGCGGCATTGAACGGCACCGGCCATGCAGTGCTCGATCCGGTCTTAGGCGCCACCGTTGTGAAAGTCGTGGAAGCGCTCCCGCAACCGCTCACTTGTACGTAATACGTGGTTTCCTCCGCCAGCGCCCGGTCGTCGTTCATGTGTCCGACGGTCACCAGCCGCGTTCCATCCGACATCGTGACCGTGTCCGCCCGTCCCGTGTCTGTATTCGAGCTTGGGTACTCGGAGGCGTTGAAGTCGGGAATCGTGGCGGGGGATGTGAAGGCAGGATCGGGCGACACCTGGATCGTGCATTGGCCGGAGTAGCCTCGCTCTTGAAAAATGGCTTGGGTCTGGGTTACACCTGTGACGCTGATCGTCTGGCAAAGCGCCGCCGCGGGCACCAATAACAAGAAAAGCTTTCGCGTAGCCACTTAGTTCTTACTCCTTCCCCCGAGAATCGTAAACTCCGCTTCCGATAATGCCATCGATGGTTGCGTGCTCCCGCTGCCTACCGTGTTGAGCACAAACCACCAATAGCCGCCACTCGTGGGCGGAATCGTTCCCGTAATCGTCGTGCACGAGCTGCCAATACATCCCCTGACCGAGTTCGCCGTGCCGCCGTTACCGATGTACAGGTAGTGATAGTTATTGTCGGGTGTGGCGCTCAATAATGAGCTGGAGACCACTGACCCGGCATTGAGGATCTCCAAGGTAAAAGCCGGACTACTACCCAGGGTAAAAAGGAGGATCACGCCGCTTGCCGATGATAACGCAGCAGTGGGATTTTGAAGAATGCCTGCGTAGAAACTACCCGCTGCCGAGAGCGATGGAATACGGTACTCGACCTGCATCTGCCAAGGAAGCGGTGAGGAACCAGAGGCAAAATCACTAAATCCAGTGTAAGGCTCGCTCGGAGAGTAGATCGGACACAATCCTCCGGCGCTGGTGGGTTTATACTGGATCCCTTCTACGTAACCCGCGGGAGGAAGCACTCCGTCGCCTCCATTGCCGCCGCAAGAACCGGTGTTCCATACGTTCCCCGTATACATTTGGCCGTCGTTATAGACGTTGAAGAAACTGATTCTGCCGCTGTCATAGCCGGCCCAGTTCGTAGGGTCGAAGCCGGACCCTCCACTGCCGGCACTGATCTGGGTCCAGGCGTTTGTGCCCGCGCAGAAATACAGATTCTGCCCGGCCGCCGCGTCGGTGGCGAAGTATTGCTCGCCCACCGTGCATGTGCCCGGCTTTGCCGAGACCGCGCCGGTTGCCATCGGCAGCGTGTGGCTGGCCGATCGAAAATCCTGCGTTCCCGCCGTATAGGCGTTGCTCTGGTTTGTCTGGACAACCGTGGATGGCAGGCTGCTGCTTCCACCGGTGCTGCTGATCGTCACCGTGTTGCCGGCCGTCGAAATTGTGACATTACTTCCCGCAACCAGCGTCGGCGGCCCGGCGATCACAGCCCGGTCGCTCACCGAAGCCACGATCTGGCCGCCCGAAACCGTAAACCTTCCGATCGCCGCTACCCCGGCGGGATAGGAAGTCACTCCCCCTATCACCGTGCACGCACTGCAAACCGGCGCGGTCGAGCCGCCATATCCCACCATCAGAGTTCCACCGCTGTTGACATGAACGTAGTAGGTGTCGTTGCCCGATCCGCTGGCCGTCACCGTCGCCGCCGAGGTGAAACTGTACCCTCCGTAGCCCACCGCGGCAATGCACGGAGTCGCGGGCGAACAACTGGCGCCAACAGTTCCGGCCGTCCCCGAGTAGGTCAAAGCAAAGTCCCCCAACTGCTGGAACATACTGGCGCCGCTCCCGCTGCTTCCGCTTCCTCCCTGCACCTGAGTCCAGGTGTTTGCGGCCGTGCAGAGGTAGATGTTCTGCCCCGCAGTGGCGGCGAGATTCAGAAACACCGCCCCGCTCGTGCAGGTCCCTGGCAACGAGGTCCCCGTCTTGATTGGTTTCGTGGACGAAGCACTGGAAAAATCCACGTCCTTGGTCTGAGTCCGCAAATCGATGGCCGTCTGTGACCATGCTGCCGCGGCCAGTCCCAGCGGCAAAAGTAAAAGTATCGCGTCGTTCCGTTTCATGTGGTCAAAGCTTCGGGCCCGCAAGCTGTCGCGGCCCGATCCCCGATTCCACGCTTACCATGCCGGCTCGGCCCAAGCGGGAGGTCTAAATCGGCGCCTCCCTTCTAAGCCATTCAAAACACAGCACCAGCACTGCCGAAAAAAGATCCCAAACTCTTGTGACCGCTCCGGGCTCCTTACTTCGTTTGGGCCGCGCGCCAGCCGCTTTCCGCTCCCACCGCCAGGTTCCGTCCCTCCGCAATCACGTACCGCGGCCGTGCCTTCACTTCATCGAAAATGCGCGCAATGTACTCCCCCAGGATGCCCATCGCCAATAGGTTCAGGCAGCCGAGGAACAACACTGGCAGCAGGACCGACGCCCACCCCGGAACCCCCTCGGTGGTGAACATTCGGACCCAGAGCACCCAGCCCGCCAAACCCGCCAGCACGCACATGCCAGCCCATGCCACTAAAGTAATCAGCCGCAGAGGCACATTCGAAAAACTGGTTACCGCCGATACGCTCAGCGCCACCATCTTGCCTAGCGGGTACTTGGTTTCCCCGGCCAGCCGCTTGCCGCGGTCGTACTCCACCACGGCCCAACGAAATCCCATCAGCGTCACGATCCCGCGCAGAAACAGGTTGACTTCCCGATAGTCCCGCAGCGTCTCGATCGCTCGCCGGCTCAGCAGCCGGTAATCGGCATGATTGTAGACCGTGCGCGTGCCCAGCAGCTTCATCAGGCGGTAAAAGCCCAGCGCCGTCCAGCGTTTGAAGGCGCTGTCGCTGTTGCGCTCGCGCCGCACTCCGTACACTACCTCGAAGCCCTCGCCGAAACGCTCCGCCATCGCTCCCATTACGCTTATGTCGTCCTGTAAGTCCGCATCAATGCTGATCACCGCATCGCCGGGCGCGGTGTGCAGCCCGGCCAGTAATGCCGCCTGGTGGCCGAAGTTCCGCGATAGCGAAATCGCCGTAAACGCCGCGTTTTCCCCGCAAAGCCGTTCCAGAATCTCCCACGTTCCATCCGTGCTCCCGTCGTTCACGAACAAAATCGAGCTGCTGCGCGAAATCTTTCCCGCGTTCGCCAGCTCCTCCAGGTACGCCAGTAACCGGCGCCCGCTCTGCTCAATAATCGGTTCCTCGTTGTAGCACGGAACCACCACCGTTAATTGCACGCGATCGCTCATCTTGCGCCAAACCCGTAACGACACTTCATTGTATGTGACCCGAGGCGCCTCGCGCCTAGTACCGCAATGACTCCACAGCTTCGCTCTATATAGCTAAAGGAGTTATCCGTGTCCATCTGTGTTCATCCGTGGCTCAGATTTGAATTTTTCACAGTTTCTCACAGCGGCGGAACATGCCGGAAACACGCGGGTTCCGTGCTAACCTGAGGTCGAAACGGTGGCTATCGCGAACCTTTCCGTTCCGGCCCGATGGAGCCGGGTCCGAGGCGTCATTTTCGATCTGGACGGAGTGTTGATCCTCTCTTCGGCGTGCCACCGCGCCGCCTTCGAACAGGTGTTCGAGGACTGCGGTATCGCCGGCTTCGATTATTCCCGCTATGCGGGATGGCGCACGCCCGAGGTGATCCTGCACGTGCTCACCCAGCACGGTTGCCACTTCGATGCTGCCCAGATCGAACGTCTAGCTGCCGCCAAGAGCCGTTTGGCCCGTGAAATGCTATTGCGGCAAAAACCGTTTGCGCCCGGCGGCGAAGATGCGTTAGCCCGGCTCGCCTCCGCCTATCCCCTTGCCCTCGCCAGTTCCGGCTCGCGCCCCGGCGTGGATGCTTTTCTCAATCGCAGCGGCTCACGCTCCTTTTTCCGCTCCATCCTGACCGGTGATGACGCTGCCAAAGCGAAACCCGAGCCCGAGATTTACCTGCGCTCCGCCCAGCAGCTCGGCTTGCCGCCCGATGCTTGTTTGGTGGTCGAAGACGCTGTCTCCGGTGTTCAGGCGGCCCGCGCCGCTGGCGCCTGGGTGGTCGCCATCCCGGGTACCTGCCCATCCCAGGATCTCCAGCAGGCCGGCGCTCACGCGGTTCTGCCCGGCCTGGGCCTTCTCGCCTCAATTCTTCTGGAGGAAGCCAATGCGCCCGCCATCGACCCTTCCCTTTGGAGCGCCGTCATTCCCGCCGCTGGCCGTGGCTCGCGCCTCGGATTCCACCGTCCCAAGATCCTCTATCCCGTCGCCGGCCGTCCCATTCTAGATTGGCTGCTCGATGCCATCGCACCCCACTGTGCCTCGCTCGTCTTTGTGCTTTCGCCCGATGGCGCCGCCGAAGTTGCCGGTGCGCTCGATCACCGCATTCCCGGGCGCTACCGGATTGCCATTCAACCCTCACCCACCGGCATGGGCGACGCCGTTTCCATCGGCCTCGAACACGTCCGCTCCCAACACGTTGCCGTCGTTTGGGGCGACCAGGTCGCTCTCCGGCCCCAATCCGTCGCGGTAACCCTCGCGCTCCACCAGGGCCCCCTGGCGCCCGGCCTTACCTGCCCCACCGTCTGGCGCCCTCAGCCTTATATTCACCTCGAACGCGACGGCGATGGCGCCATCGCCGGATTGCGCCAGGCTCGCGAAGGCGATACCATGCCCCCGGAAGGAGAAAGCGATACCGGCTTCTTTTGTTTCCGCACCGAAGCCCTGCGGGCCTGGTTCGCCGAGATGCGGCATGACGCCGCCGCGCTCGGCCGGCGCACCGGCGAGTTCAACTTCTTGCCCGTGATTCCTCTGGCCGCGCGCCAGGGCCGCGTACTGACGCCCCGTCACATGTCGATCGAAGAAACCGTGGGCATCAATTCCCCCGACGACGCCGGCCGCGTCGAAGAGTTCCTGATTGGGCAGGGCAGCGACGGACATGGCAGCCACTAGCGATCAACCCGCCGTCCTGGCCGGTTCGGCTGCCAACCCCGAGCCGCCCGCTCGCCTAAAAGTCGTACTATTTTCCGGCGGCAGCGGAACTCAGAGCATCACCGAGGCCTTTCTCCGCCATCCCCAGATTTCGCTCACCATCCTCATCAATGCCTACGACGACGGCCATTCCACCGGACGCCTCCGCCGATTCGTTCCCGGCATGCTTGGCCCCTCCGACGTGCGCAAGAATGTCAACCGCCTCATGCCCGCCGTCGAGCGCGCCCAAAAGAGCCTCAAGCTGATCTCCGATCATCGCCTCCCCGCCGGCATCTCCCGCGCCGACGCTTTGCGCTCCATCGATGGCATGATCACGGGCGATTACTCTCCTCTTCCGCCCAAGCTGGCCGCCGCGTTCCCGCAATTAACGTGCTGGCAGGCCGCCGGCCTCAATTCCTTTCTCGCCACCTTTCGGGCCTACTTCGACGATCACGAAAAAACCGGCGCCGCCTTCGACTTCACCGATTGCGCCCTCGGCAATCTGCTTTTCGCCGGCTGCTACCTCGAGCAGTCGAGCGATTTCAACCGCGCCATCGCCGCCTTTAGCCGGTTCTACGAAGTCGATCCCGGCCAACTCCTCAACGTGACCCAGGGTGAGAACCTGTTCCTCGTCGCCGAAAAGGAAAACGGCGTCGTGTTGCGCAACGAAGCCGATATCGTCGCCGCCCAGGACGCCTCCAAGATCACTGAGCTCTTCCTCATCGACGAAGAAACCTACCTCCGCCGCATCGAAAACCAAACCGAACCGGAGGGTGGCTGGGGCAAGTTGCTGCGCGAGTGCAACCGCGTGCCTCGTCTCAACCCGCGCGCCGGCGAGGTCCTCACCGCCGCGGACGTGATCATTTACGGTCCCGGCACCCAGCACTCCTCTCTTTTCCCGTCCTATATGACCGCCGGCGTCGCCGAAGCCATCGCCGCCAATACCCGCGCCGACAAGGTCTTCATCGGCAATATCCACCGCGACTTCGACATCCAGGGCGACGATGCCAGCGACCTCGCCCGCAAACTGATGACCGCCATGGATCGCAAAGGCGAGGTCAAGGTCGGCTGGCGCGACCTCGTCTCCCACTTCTTCGTCCAGGGCGACGACGCCAATGCCGTCGCCGAAGCCAAGTACGTGCCCTTCGACGAGTCCCGCTTCGCCTTCCCGCTCGAGACCGTCAAGGTCCGCAACTGGGAGTCCCAGCAAGGCCGCCATTCCGGCGGCTACGTGCTCGATGAGTTGCGCCAGATCGTTCAGTCCCGTATCGATATCGAGCTCGCCGCCGTCCATCACATGGTCTCCATCGTCATCCCGGTATTGAACGAGGATGCCACCATCGAGCCCGTCCTCAAGAGCGTCGGCGCCCTCGATTTCCAGTCCCTCGGCCTCAGCAAGGAAGTCATCGTGATCGATGGCGGTTCCACCGACCATACCGTGGAGCGCGCCCGCTCCGTCCGCAACGTCCGCCTCTACGAGCTGCCCCGCCCCCTCGGCCGCGGCGCCGCCATGCGGCTCGGCATCGAAAAAGCTCGCGGCAACCTGATCGTCTTCTTCCCCGGCGACGACGAATACCGCGCCGAAGATCTCGCAGTCATTGTCGAAACCCTCGTCCATTCCGATTTCCGCGCCGTCTGCGGCACCCGCACCGTGAAGTGCACCGAGCTCTCCGACCGCTTGAAAGCCATCTACGGCAATAATTGGCGGCTCTACCTCACCAGCAAATATGGCGGCATTCTCCTCAGCGTCGCCGTTCTCCTGCTCTACAACCGCTACGTCGCCGACGTCTTCAGCAGCGTCAAAGGCTACGACGCTCGCCTGCTGCGGTCCCTGAACCTCGAATCGAGCGGCCTCGACCTGGAAACCGAAATCGTCGCCAAGCTTTCTCGCCGCCGCGAGTATATGCTGGAAGTGCCCGTCGACTATAAACCGCGAACGCGCGCGGCGGGCAAGAAAATCCGCGCCGGAGACGGCTTGCGCGCTCTGACAGCCCTGCTCCGCTTTCGCTGGAAACCGAACCTGAGTCATGCCAGTTCTGTCGATCGTGATTCCCGCTTATAACGAAGGCGCCTTCATCGCCGAGCTCCTCGCGCGCATCGTTGCCGTTCCGGTCGAGCCCCTCGGTTTCGAAAAGGAAATCCTGGTGGTCAACGATGGCTCTAAAGACAACACCGAAGCCGCCGCCCGAGCCTTCGCCGCTTGCTGTGCCACCGCCGCCATCCGCGTCTTCACGCAAAACCCGAACCAAGGCAAAGGCAAGGCCGTCCAGCGCGGCATCCGTGAAGCCACCGGCGACTACATCCTGATCCAGGATGCCGATCTGGAATACGACCCCGCCGACTACGTCCCTCTGCTCGCAGGCCTCGGCCGCGCCGACGTCGTCTACGGCAGCCGAACCCTTGGTCAGTCCGCCAGCCGCCACGGTTTTACCTTCTTCCCCGGCCGCCATCCCCAACAATCTCTCGGCGCCTGGCTCGCCGGCGCCTTTCTCACCCTGTGGACGGCCCTCATCTATTTCCGCTGGATCACCGACACGCTCACCGCGTACAAGCTCTATCCGGCCGCCGCCGTCAAGGAAATGAACCTCCGCACCAGCGGCTTCGAAACCGATCACGAAATCACCGCCAAGCTCATCCGCCGCGGTCTTTCCATCGTCGAAGTCCCCATCCGTTACTATCCCCGCTCCCGCGAGGAAGGCAAAAAAATCAAGGCGTCGGACGGCTTTATCGCGGTCTGGACCCTGCTCCGCTTCCGTTTCTCGGATTGAACCATGCGCCTCGAGGACAGCAATTTCAAGTGGGACGTAATCGCCGTGCTGGCGCTTCTTCTGGTGTTGATTCCGATCTACTGGGCCACCTTGCGGCCCGGCCAGAACTGGGGCGGCGATTTCAGCCAATACATCGCTCACGCCCGGAACCTGGCGCTCGGCCGCCCTTACGGCGAGACCACCTACGTCGTCACCATTCCGGGGATGACCGAGTATATGCCGAACCGGTATCCGCCGGTTTTTCCCCTCCTGCTGGCCCCCGTCTACCGCGCCTACGGTCTCAATTTTCTGCCCATGAAGATGCTGGTCCAGGCTCTCCTGCTGGCCGCGTGCATTTGCTTGTACGCCCTGGCCCGCCAGCGCGGTATGCGACCCCTGCCGTCGGCCGTTGCAGCGTCAGCCTTCGCCCTCAGCGGCGTGGTGCTCGGCATTAAGGACTCGGTTATCTCCGACCCCAGCTACTTATTCTTTGCCGCCCTCGCCCTGGTCTTACTGACCTTCGTCGAGCGCCGCGGTTGGGACTCGACGCACCCATTGCTTGCCGCCGCGCTTGTCCTTCCCCCCATATTGCTCGCCTACGGCAGCCGTTCCGTCGGTCTCTCGCTCGCCCTGACTGTCTTTGTCTCGGAAGTCGTTCGCCAGCGCCGGCCTCGTACGTTTGGCGTCGTTACCCTTCTAGGATTCGCCGCCGGCGTGGGGCTCCTGGCTTTGACTCTCTATGACAGCCGTGGCTACGGCAACCAGTTTCGCGTCAACCTCTCCGCCTACTGGAGTAACGTCAAATACTACCTCCACGCACCCGCATACCTCTGGGCCGGCAGCCCTACGCTCCTGCGTTATTTTTTTGCCGCCATAACTGCCGTCGTCGTCGTTGGCGAATGGTTGCGCAGGCTCGTCACTCAGTGCTCCATCGTCGAAATCTACGTGCCCTGCGCTCTGCTACCCCTGCTGGCTCATTCCACCGACGCCGAGGGCCGCCTGCTGCTGCCCATTCTGATGCTCTACTTTATCTACCTCTTCGAAGGCGTCGAATTCCTTGCCGCCAAATGGCCCGCCGTGTCGCGCGTTCTGCCCGCCGCAGCCGTCGCCGTCCTCGCCATCGGCTGTCTCACCAATCTCCGCGGCATGGAGCGCGGCCCCTTTCCCCAAGGCCCCGAGCAGCCAACCTTCACCGAGCTCTGCCGCTATCTATCCGCACATCTCGATTCCCACGACCTGCTGGTCTCCTGGAATCCCCGCGTCCTGGCCCTCTATACCGGCCGCCGCTCCGCCTGGTATCCCAAAACCATGGACGATGGCACTCTAGACGACTACTTTCGCCGCACCGCGACGTCCTATCTGCTCGTCTATTCCGGCAGCCCCGACGACGCGATCTATCTCGCTCCCCACATCGCCCGTGAGCCCCAACTCTTCGCACCCGTGTACCGCAATTCCGATTTCGTCCTGTACCGCATCCCGTGAGTCCTTGGCAGTTTGTGCGTTGGAGACCGCCAGCACGGACAAACCATTCAACGGAGCGAGCCGCTGGGTCAAGTCCGGCGGCATGGTGTACCATAGGGCAAGCGGCCATCCGACGGAGTTCCTCAGCCGCAAGCGGCCCTGAACGGACCGCCGAATCGAGTACGGGAACACCAGCCAATGGCGAAAATCCTCGCTGACAAAGATATCCTAAGACTCCTCGGCTCCGTGATCCTCAATGCCGATGGGGAACGAGTCAATCCAAACGGGATAGAAATTCGCCTCGGGAAGCATGTGCTCTTTCACTCTACGGACGAGGAAAAGGAACTGGAGCCTGGGGCATATCTGAAGGTCCGCCCTGGTGAAACCGTAACGATCACTAGCTACGAGGATTTCGTCTTCACTCACGAGGCGATCGATAAGATTTTCCCCGGATGTGACCTGATGGCCCTAATCACTCCGACCACAACGATGATGCGAGAGGGGATAATGCAGTCAGCAACGAAGGTGGACTCTGGCTGGAGCGGAACCCTCAATTGGGGCCTACGAAACAGTTCAATAAAGGATTTCGTTCTCGGATACGGCGAACCCATTTTCAAGCTGACCGTCTTCTTGCTGGAGGGCGGCGAGATTCCGGAGATACCGTACGGGCAGCGGGCCGACGACCGGTATCAGAACACTCAAGGATTAGCTCGGTCGGCACGGAAAGTCCCGGCAAGTATTTCGAAAAAACACCTGGTCGGGTCCTCCACGGAGCGCCTCGATCCAGCCAGGCAACTGCGGGAAGCCGGATACCCATTCGACCACATTAGCACTGAGCTGACCGACCTTCACGGCAAGTTCGAGGTAGTATCAAAGGACGTCCTCCTGTTGAAAGACACGATCGCCGGCGAAACCGAAAAACTCTCCAGGAAAGTGGACGACTCGCAAAAGATCACGATCGAGAAGGTGGAGGGTCTATTTGATCGAAAGCTCGTGGGGATCGCGGGTGCAATTGTCGGTTGCCTGTCGATTATGTTCGGGGCCGTCACATTTCTAAAGAACCAGGGAATCAGTGGAACGGCGCTGGGATGGGTCGCCCTCATCAGTGGGCTCGGCATTTTTCTTGTCGTATACCTGTTGACACGGCGGAGGGACGAATAGGGGAAAGCAGGGCGAAAAACAGCGGATGACGACTGGCCTAAGATCGCCACGGGCCCTCAGTGGCCGCCCTACCGCAAAGACCTGCTGACCGATTCCCTATATTCTTCAGCCTTCTTGAGAATCTGCGCCTCGTTCAGTGTCAGGATCTTCCCATCCTCCACCACCGGCTTGCCGTTCACCATCACATCGCGCACGTCCTCGCCCTTTAGCGCATAGACCATTTGCGAGATCGGATCGTACAACGGCTCGGCGTTGGGACGGTCGAGCCGTACGGTGATCATATCGGCGCGTTTGCCCGGCTCCAGAGATCCGATCTCCTTTTCCATGCCCAGCACCCGCGCCCCACCGATGGTTGCCATCTCCAACGCCTGCCCCGCCGGCAAAACCTGCGGGTCTAGCGTGATCACCTTCTGCAGTTTCGCGGCCAGATCCATCTCTTCAAACATGTTGAAATCGTTATTGCTGCCCGCAGGACCGTCCGGCCCCAGGCCCACATCGATTCCAAGCTGCAGCATGCGCACCACCGGCGCCACCCCGCTGGCCAGCTTCATGTTGCTCGACGGACAATGCGCCACGCCCACCCCGCGCTTCTTCAGAATCGCCATGTCGCCTTCGTTCACCCAAACGCAATGCGCCGCCACGGTGCGCCCGTCAAATACGCCCAGGCTTTCGAGCGTCTGGACCGCGGTCATGTGCCGCGCCGCCAGTGTGTCTTCGTTTTCTTTCCGCGTTTCCGCGACGTGAATCACCAGCGGCGCGTGATGCCGGTTGGCCAGCGCGCGCGCCGCCTTCAGCGTTTCGTCCGAATTGGTATAGAGCGCGTGTGGCGCCACCGCCGGAACGATCAACGAATCGCCCGCGAACCGGTTCAGGTATTTCTCCGTAAACGCCAACGACTCGGTGGGCGTCTTCGCGTCGGCCACCGGAAATCCGATGATGGTTTCGCCCAACACGCCGCGCATCCCGGCTTCCTTGGAAGTTTCCGCCACTACGTCCTCGAAGTAATACATATCGGTGAACGTGGTGGTGCCGGAGAGCAGCATTTCCAAACATCCCAACCGCGTGCCCCAGCGCACGAAATCGGGAGTTACGTTTTTGGCCTCGGCGGGAAAGATATATTTTTCGAGCCAATCCTGCAGCTTGCGGTCGTCCGCGATGCCCCGAAACAGCGACATCGCCGCGTGCGTATGCGTGTCGATCAGGCCCGGCGCCAGAATCGCGTCCGGACGGTCCAGACGCAGCCTGGCCTGAAAACGTGCGTCGATCTCGGCTTTCGGTCCCACCGCCAAAATCGCGCCGTTGCGTACCGCTACCGCGCCTTGCTCGATCACCCGGTGCGCCGCGTCCTCGGTGATCACATAGCGCGCGCTCCAGATCCAGTCCGCCTGCCCGGCGAACAAGCTCGAAACCAACAGAAGAAAGCTACAAATACGATGCATCGAATGGCTTCGGAAACAGGTCTTTCAAACGATAAGTTTCGATCTTGCCGGCCAGGTTCACCAGGCGAAGTTCCACGTCCCCGCAGAACTCCCAGAGGATTTGGCGGCAGGCGCCGCACGGCGGCGTCAGCACGTCGGTATCCGCTGCCACCACCACCCGCCGGAACGCGCGCGCCCCCTCGGAAATTGCTTTGAACACGGCCACGCGCTCGGCGCAAACCGTCAGGCCGTAAGTGGCGTTCTCCACGTTGCAGCCCGTGTGAATGCGTCCCGAAGCATCCTCGATCGCCGCCCCCACGCGGAACTTCGAGTACGGAGCAAATGCGTTTTCCCGCGCCGCCAGCGCCGCGGTAATCAGTTCGTCGTCACATTCTCGCTGAAAGTCTGCCATCCTCGAACTTCCACAAAAGCCGCAAGTCAGAGCCGCGACCGTGAGGGAGCGGTTGCCGGAGTCTGTCGCTCACGCTCCGGTCCCAGCTTTGTCGGACAAAGCGAGCGGTTGCCGGAGTCTGTCGCTCCCCTCCCGTGCGGTCCGCCCAACCGGGTTATGTTACCGCCGCGCATGGAGCCTCGGCTAGCGCCGGCAACAGCGCTTTCAGAAACCGCACCAGCGTTTCCCGCACCATCTCCCCGGCTTCCAGCGTTTCCTCGTGAGTAATTCTCCGCGGCAACACCCCGGCCGCCATGTTGGCCACCGTGGAGACGCCCAGAACTTTCATGTTCATATGGTTGGCCACAATCGCTTCCGCAACCGTGGACATCCCCACCAGGTCGGCGCCGATCGCGCGCATATACCGGATTTCGGCCGGCGTTTCAAAGCTCGGGCCGATCACCGCCGCGTACACCCCTTCCGGCAGAAAGACGCACAACTCGACGGCCACGCGTTTCGCAATCTCGCGAAATTCGCGCGAATAAACTTCGGACATATCCGGAAAGCGCGGCCCCAGAGAGTCGTCGTTCGGACCCACCAACGGATTCGATCCCTGCAGATTGATATGGTCGGAAATCAGCACCAGCCCGCCACGCTCGAGCTGGGTATTGATGCCGCCGGCCGCGTTGGTGAAAACCAGCGACCGCACCCCCGCCGCGTACAGCACGCGCACCGGGTAGGTCACCTGCGCGGGGGTGTAGCCCTCGTAAAGATGCGCGCGCCCCGCCATCACCGCCAGCGGCAGGTCCCCAAGCTTGCCGATCACCAGCTTGCCCGCGTGCCCCACGGCCGTCGAAACCGGCCAGCCGGGAATCTCCGCGTACGGAATCTCCACGCGTTCGGTCAATTCATCCGCGAACGCTCCCAGCCCGCTTCCCAGCACCACGCCCATTGCCGGCCGCAGGGCGGTGCGTTGTTCGATCAGGAGTTTCGCTTCTCCGGTCACAGTAACATTCCCGCAATGCAGGCGGACATGAAATTGGCCATCGTCCCAGCCGCTACCGCCCGCAGCCCCAACCGCGCCAGGTCGGATTTGCGGCGCGGCGCCAGCGCGCCAATGCCCCCAATTTGGATCGCGATGGAGCTGAAATTGGCAAAACCGCACAAAGCGTAAGTCGCAATCACGAACGAGCGTGGGTCGAGCGACTTTTGCATCGGCCCCAGCTTCAAGAACGCCACGAATTCGTTCAGCACCAGGCGCGTTCCCAGCAGATTGCCGATCGCGCCGGCGTCCTTCCACGGCACTCCCATCAGCCACGCAATCGGCGAAAAAATCACTCCGAAAATTTGCTCGAGCGAGGTGTGCGTCCAGCTTAGAATGCCGTTGAGCATCGCAATCAGCGCCAGAAATGCGATCAACATGCCCGCCACATTCAGCGCCAGGTGCAGACCGTCGCCCGCGCCCTGCGCCGCCGCATCGATCACGTTGACCGCGGTCTTCTCCATCTTCAATTCCACCTTGCCCGCCGTCACCGGCTTTTCCGTCTCGGGAACGAAAATCTTGGCCAGCATGATGGTGGCGGGCGCGGTCATGATTACCGCCGTCAGCAGGTGCGTGATCGAAACGCCGGCGATCTTCACATAGGCCGCCATCACCGAGCCGGACACGTGCGCCATGCCAGCCGTCATGACCGTGAATAATTCCGATTCCGTCAGCCCGTCCAGAAACGGGCGGATCGTCAGCGGCGCTTCGGTTTGCCCCATGAAGATGCTGGCCGCCACGTCGAGCGATTCGGCGCCGCTCACGCCCATGACCTTCTGCATGCCGATCGCCATGCCCCGCACCACCCACTGCATGATGCCCAGGTAATAGAGGATGGAAAAAAACGACGCGATGAAAATGATGATGGGCAGAACCTGAAAAGCGAACACCACGCCGAATGGCCCCGTGCTCGCCCCCAGTTGCGGGCCGAACACGAACTTGCTGCCCTCTTCGGTGTACCCCAGCATGGCGTTGACGCCGGCGCCGATGGCTTGAAAAATCCGGCCGAACCCCGTCTTCAGCACCAGCAGCGCGAACAAGAACTGCAGGCCCAAACCCCACGCGATCAGGCGCAGCTTGATGGCGTGCTTATGGCTCGAGAACAGCCACGCGATGCCCAGCAGAAACACGAGGCCCAGGAGCCCGGTGAAACGGCCCATCTACCCAACCACTTCCAAAATCAATTCCCGTTCGTCCGGTTTCTGAGCGGAAATACGGAAGGCGTCTTCCACCATGTCCGCCGCGTCTTCCAGGCGGTCTTCCTTGGTGTGATAAATGCGGCACAGCACCGAGCCGGCATCCACTTTCTCGCCGATCTTGACTTCCAGGATGATCCCCACCGCGGGATCGATCGGGTCGTCCTTCTTGTCGCGGCCGGCGCCGATCATGTTGCTGGCCAGGCCGATATCTTCGGCGTTGATCAAGCTCACGTAACCGCCGCGCGGCGAAAGCACCTCGCGCATTCCGGTTGCGTTCGGCAGCAGCTCGAACTTGTCCAGCGCCTGCGCGTTGCCCCCTTGCGCCGTCACCGCCTGCTTGAGCTTCTTGTACGCCGACCCATCCACCAAATGCTGCTCGGCCAAGCGGCGGGCGTCGTCCAGCGAAGCCGTTTTCTTGCCCAGGAAAATCATGCGTGCCGCCAATTCCAGGCTGAGCTTGGTGAGGTCGCTCGGTCCCGCGTTCTGCAAGGTCTGCGACGCTTCCATGACCTCCAGCGCGTTGCCCACCGCGAAGCCCAGCGGCTGGTTCATGTCCGTGATCAGGGCCTGGACTTTCTTGTCCATGCGCCGGCCAATGCCCACCATCATTTGCGCCAGGCGGCGCGCGTCCACCTGCTTTTTCATAAACGCGCCCGTGCCGACCTTCACGTCCAGCACCAGCGCGTCGATTCCTTCGGCGACTTTCTTCGACATGATCGACGACGAGATCAGCGGAATCGATTCCACCGTTGCCGTAACATCGCGCAACGCATACAGCTTGCCGTCGGCCGGAGCCAGGCGCTCGCTCTGGCCGATGAAGCAAAGCCCCAGTTCCGACAGTTGCCGATGAAACTGCTCCGGAGTGAGGTCGGTCCGAAAGCCTGGAATCGATTCCAGCTTGTCCAGCGTGCCGCCGGTGTGTCCCAGCGCCCGCCCGGACATCATCGGTACAACTACACCCGCCGCCGCCGCCAAAGGAGCCACGATCAAGCTGGTCTTGTCGCCAACGCCGCCGGTGGAATGTTTGTCCACCTTGATTCCCGGAACCGACGACAAATCGACCGTATCGCCGGAGCGCAGCATGCACTCCGTGAGCCGGGTGACTTCGCGGTCCGACATCCCCGAAAAGAAGACGGCCATCAAAAAGGCCGACATCTGGTAGTCCGGAATCTCACCTCTGGTGTAGCCTTCCACCAAAAACTCGATTTCTTCCGGTGTCAATTCGTCGCCGTCGCGCTTGCGCTGGATCAAGTCAACTGTACGCATTTTGAGACACTTAGCCTAGCATCCCAGGAGGTATAAAGTAAAGGCAGAGCCGCAACCGTCCGAGCCGCGACAGTCTGAGCCGCGGCCAGAGGGAGCGGTTTGTGCCCCGTCGCGCTGCCACCCCATCGCTTCTGTAGCGCCCACCCTTCGGCTGCTACGATAGTGGCGATGCATCCTCCTCCATCCGCCGCTCCTCCCAAACTGCCCATCCCCGGCGTGAAGTACCTGATTGCCGTGGGGTCGGGAAAGGGAGGTGTGGGCAAGACTACGGTCGCGGTCAATCTGGCGGTCGGCCTGGGCGCGCTCGGCCTCCGCGCCGGCCTGTTGGATGCCGACGTTTACGGACCCAACGTGCCGCTGATGATGGGCATCAACCAAACCCCCATGGCGCACGGCGAGCGCATCCAGCCGCTCGATCAATACGGCGTCAAGCTCATGTCGATGGGTTTCCTCAATCCGGGCGACAAGCCGCTGGTCTGGCGCGGCCCCATGCTGCACTCCGTCATCCAACAGTTCCTGCGCGGCGTGGATTGGGGCGAGCTCGACTACCTCATCATCGATTTACCCCCGGGCACCGGTGACGTTCAGCTCTCGCTCATCCAGACCGCGCCCATCACCGGCGCCATCGTCGTCACCACCCCGTCCGACGTATCGCTCGAGGACGCCCGCAAAGCCGTGGCCATGTTCCACCAGGTTCGGGTTCCGGTCATAGGAATAGTCGAAAACATGAGCTATCTCGATTGCCCCCACTGCGGCGAGCGCATCGACGTGTTCAGCCACGGCGGCGGCCGCCGCACCGCCGAACAACTCGGCGTGCACTTTCTGGCCGAGCTGCCGCTCGATCCCAAAGTGCGCATCGGTGGCGATACCGGCAGCCCAATCGTGCTGAAACCAATCGAGGGCGCGGCGTTTCTCGACTTGGCGCGCCACGCCGCCGCCCGCGCCGAAGAAGTAGCCTCCCAGGAAGGCCCATCGTTCGACATCACCGAGTAGAGGTTCTCGACCTCTGACTCGCTGCCCTTTCGCAAACTCGAGCATGTTGGCATCGGGATCGAATGTTCGGGTCAGAGCCGCGACTGTCAAGGAGCGGTTGCTGAATACGTCACCGTAATTGCGAAACCGTATGCTCAGCTACCCAGCCCTACGCACACCACCCCGATAATCACCAGCCCCAGACCCAACTGCTTCTGTCGAGTAAACTTCTCCTGAAAGAAGATGCGCGCCCACAACAACGCCCAAACGTAGCCCAAAGCCACCATGGGGTAGAGCACCGAAAGCTGCCCGTGCTTGATGCCCATCAGGAAAAACACCGACGACCCGAGATAAAGCGCGACTCCCAGCGCCAGGCGCCAACTGATCAGGCCCCAAATATCGCCCTTCCAGCGCGCCGCGCCCAGCTTCAGAAACACCGCGCCAAACGACCCGATAATCGAAGCCAGCAACACCAGCACAACCGAGCTGAATGGCGTTGTATCCGGGCTCACGCCTTTTGCCCCCGCCCTAGCACCGCTACTCCGGCCATGATGACCACAATACCTGTCAGCTTCAATGGGTTCAACGTATCGTGGAAGATCAAGTAAGAGAGCGCCGTGACCCACACGTAGCTCAGCGAGATGATTGGATAAAGAATGGAAAGCTCGCCGTGGCGCAGCGCCACCACCATCAGCAACGTAAACGAGCCGTACAGTACGTAACCCACCCACAGCGGCAAATTGGTGAGCAGCCCCACTAACGTTGGCTGGAAGTGCTCGGTGCCGATTTTGAAGAAGATCTGCGCCGCCGCGCCCAAAACAGTACACAAGCAGACCAGCAACACCGAGCGGCGCTGGTGAGCATGCACAGGGTTTGGAGCGACGGTGGTCGGGCCCAAGCGTTAGCCTCTGATTCTCTCAAACAGGATAGCAGGATTCGATAGAATAAAAGAACGTGGATCAGCACCCCATAGAGGACCCCATCGTTGTAGAGCCAGTGGAACCGGTCGCGCCCCCCGAACCGCCGCGAGTGGTTTACCAGCGCGGATTCCTGGCGGAATGGGCGGTTACCATCGTCCTGCTGCTCTTCGGCACCACCACCTTGGTGCAGGCCTTCGTGATTCCCACCGGATCGATGGAAGACACGCTTCTCATCGGCGACCATCTGCTGGTGGATAAATTGGCGTACGCTCCTCCCGGCTCGGTCTCCGATCGCGTCCTGCCCTACACCGAAGTGAAGCGGGGCGATATCATCGTTTTCCGCTATCCGGTCGACATCCAGCAGACTTTCGTCAAGCGGTGCATCGGCGTGCCTGGGGACCATATCAAGCTGGTGCACAAGCAACTCGTGCTGAACGGTCACTTTGTGGACGAGCCTTACGTCTATCACAAGACCGCGTATCTCGATACCTACCGCGACGATTTCCCATCCGAACCGAACGTCCACGTCTCCGCGCGCGCCGAAGACATGCTGCGCCATCACGTCGTTCATGGCGAAGTTGTGGTGCCGCCGGGCCAGTATTTCGCCATGGGCGATAACCGCGATTCCTCGCTCGACAGCCGCTATTGGGGCTTTGTGCCCCGCGCCAACATAATCGGCAAGCCGCTGATCGTTTATTGGTCGTATGACGCGCCCACCGACGCTTTGGCCAACCCGGCGATGAGCATCGAGCACCTAGTGGACCTGGCGGAACATTTTCCCAGCAAGACCCGCTGGAAGCGCACCTTCAACCTGATCCGCGGATACCCGTTACAATAGCGTGACGGCGCGTCCGCACATGCCTACCCGTTCGCATTTTTACGCATTGATTCTGGCCGGAGGCCGCGGTACGCGCTTCTGGCCGCGCAGCCGCAAGCGCTCCGCCAAGCAGGTTCTGAACGTCGTGGGAGAGCGCACGCTCATCCAGGCCACGGTGGACCGCCTGGCGGCGCTGATCCCGCCGGAACGAATCTGGGTGCTCACCAACGAACATCTCCGCGAAACCATCCGGCGCCAGCTTCCCAAGGTCCCCAAACGGCAAATACTGGCCGAACCCATGCAGCGCAACACAGCGCCCGCCATCGGCTTGGCGGCGCAGATTCTCCACTCCCTCGATCCCGAAGCCGTCATGGGCGTGTTTCCCGCCGACCACGTGGTTTCCCGGCCGGCGGCGTTTCGCGCGGTCGTCAAGGCGGCCTATCGCGGCGCCGCCGAAGGGCGCCTGATGGTGGTGGGAATCGAGCCCCGCTGGCCCGAAACCGGCTACGGCTATATCGAGTTCCCCAAAGGTTTCGCCAAGGGCACGCTAGCGCCCGTAGAGGTGAAGCGCTTCCGCGAGAAGCCCGCGTTGGCCGCCGCCCGGCGATACGTTGCCGCGGGCAACTTTTATTGGAATTCGGGCATGTTTTTTTGGCGCACCGCCGTACTGCTGGACGAGTTGCGCCGCTATCTTCCCAAAACCTCGACCCTGCTGGCTTCCCTTCCGCGTTTGGGATCCCGCCACTGGGCTTCTCAACTGGCGCGCGCCTTTCCGCTCTGCGATAACATCTCGATCGACTACGCCGTGCTCGAGAAGGCCGAGGGCGTGTGCGGCATCGCGGCGGCCGATTTCGGCTGGAACGACGTGGGAAGCTGGAATGCCGTTTACGACCTGATCGGCTGCGACACCGAGGGCAACGCCGTCGTGGGCGAAACCATTTGCCTCGATTCGCGCCGCAATTTCGTGGACGCCCGCGGCAAACTGGTAGCGTTGGTCGGTGTTGACGATCTGATCGTAGTGGACACCCCCGACGCCCTGCTGGTGGCCACACGAGATCACGCCCAACAAGTCGGTGAAATCGTCAAAGCGTTAGAAAAACGCGGGCGCGAAGATTTGCTGTAGGCGCTTTTCGAAAGACCCCCGTGCCTGTAACATTGGGGGGCGCGCAATTTCAGACCGTCGGCGTTTTCGTTTCATGGGCTCAAACCCGAGCCATCAGCGAAAAAATCCGACCCCCGGCACCCACTCCTTGTCTTCAAGATAGTTGATGGAGCTTCGAAATGAAGAAACACAAGTCGGGCCTTGCAGCAGAGCAGAGGAGGATCATCAGGGAGGATCTCGTTCGCTTCACGAAGGAGCACGCCTCATTGCTATGGTGTCCGCCTGAGGCGGTTGTCCAGGAAATACGCTATTGGCAGCAATCCAGTGCCGACTGGCGCACAAATCCTACGAAAAAAGATAAGGAGCTAAGCTTCAAGTACCACAAGAGGATCTGCGCGGCGTGCCGGGAGGAGATTTCGTCGATAAGCGACGCGACATTTCACCACTTGCAAAGCGGTATCCCGAATGTTCATGGACCCGAGAACATGGTCCCTCTTCACAAAACGCTGGGCTGCCACGAAGGGCTCCACAATGCGCCGCCCGGCAGCTTCACGGCGGGGTCAATGACTAGGAAGCTGAAGCCATGAACGCGCTTTCTCGGATCTCGGCGACAGCTCCTAGCGCCGGGCGTATACTGGTTCTGTGAAGTTCCGCGTAGTCCTTGAATATGATCCCGTTTCCGAAAGTTGGTCGGCGGTGTGTCCGGAACTGCCGGGCTGCGCGTCGGCTGGGGAAACGGAAGCAGAGGCGCGCCAAAATATCGAAGAGGCAATCCGGCTTTATCTTGCGCCTTCCGAGATCGAATTGCCGCATGATGCCAAACTCGTCGAGGTGATGGTTGGGTGAACGCGGGACGCCGCGTCTTACCTCGGAGCAAGTCATCGCGATCCTGCGCCGCGGCGGATTCAAATTGGCTGGCAGTTCCGGAAGCCACCAGAAGTGGCGCAATGCTGCCACCGGCAAGCAAGTAATCGTTCCATACCATCGAGGCCGTATCCTTCCGCTTGGCACTATGCGAGCAATCATCGAAGGTAGCGGTCTCGAAACAGACCGCTGGCTTTAGTCGATCGCGTACGGCGAGTTCCCCCGCAGCGTCGGCCGAAAGGCCCGGTCTGAAACCCTCCCGTCTAAAATAGAATAAATGTCCTTTCTTTATCGGTGCTATGCCCTTATTTCCCGCGACCGGATTGCTCGAAACTACCGCAACGTCTGTGCCGTCGTTGGACCGGACGTGGCCGTTGCCGGGGTGATCAAGGCCGACGCTTATGGGCACGGCGCGCTCGAGGTTGCCCGCATCCTGGTGGCCGAAGGCGCGTCGTGGCTGGCGGTCAGTTGCGCCGAGGAGGGCGTTCAGCTCAGGGAGAAAGGCATCGCCTCGCCCCGAATTCTGGTGATGGGCGGCTTCCTAAGCTACGAAATCCCGGCCTTGGTGGAACATTATCTCACTCCCGTGGTCCACTCCCTGGCCGAGATTGCGGATTTAGATCACGCCGGCAGCCGGGCCGGACGCGCGGTTCCCTATCACCTCAAAATCGATTCCGGCATGGGGCGGCTGGGCACTCGCGCCTCCGCCGACGAAATCGTCGCCGCCATAGCGGGCGCCCGGCATGCCGAATTCGAAGGCATGATGACCCATTTCGCTTCCGCCGCCGATTACTCCACTCCGCAGACCGGCCAGCAACTCGACTATTTTCACGAAGTCCTCGCCAAACTCGCTGCGGCCGGCGTGACGCCGGCTTATCTGCACACCTCCAGCACCAACGCCATCGGGTACGGGCGTCGCGGCGGCTGGCACAATTTAGTACGCGCAGGCCACGCCTTGTACGGCTACGTCTCGCCGGCCCGCGGCGAAGCGCCCGAGCAATTGCTGGAAGTAAAGCCGGCCCTCACCTGGAAGGCCAAGATCCTCGCCATCAAATGTCTTCCCGCCGGCGCCCTGGTAGGTTACGGAGGCAGCTTTCGCACCGCCGCGCCCACCCGCATCGGGATCGTTGGCGCCGGCTACGCCGACGGCATGTTTCACCGCCTCTCCAACCGCGGCAAGGTCATCGCCGATGGCAGACTCACTTCCATTCTCGGCACCGTCTCCATGGACCTGACTACGGTGGACCTGAGCCACACGGACGCCCTCGCTCCCGGCGACGACGTCACTCTGCTGGGCGCGGAAGGCGATGCCCAGCTCGACGCCCAACAGATCGCGAAGATCGCCGGCACCATTTCCTACAACATCCTGTGCGGCATCGGCGCTCGCGTCCGCCGGGTATACAGCTGACCCGGCATCACCGTCGCTTTCTGGGTCGACACCGCATCATTAGTAGGGCGGACCCCCTGGTCCGCAGCCGGCCCCCCGGCCGGCTTTTCGCCAGGTGGAACAGACGTGGACAGACGATCGTTTTTGGTGGTCTGTCGAGCGGCTGACCGAGCCTCCGAACTCCTGATCTCGACGGCCATTTCCCAGGCAGCGAGGATTAATAAGCTGACCCAACTCACGGGAAATCTGCGCGGAAACTAAGTACACCGTTTCGGAAATTCGGTAACGTATTCCAGGGCAACCGCTCCTTGACAGTCGCGGCTCTGACCCGCGGCTCTTTCGCAAAACTCGAGCATGTCGGCATCAGGATCGAACGTCCGGGTCAGAGCCGCGACTGTCAAGGAGCGGTTGACGAATACGTGACCATAATTGCGAACCGAATACTAGGTGGGACAGACGATCGGTTTTGGTAGTCTGTCGAGTGTTGTGCCTCAGCGAGAGCCTGACACCTGAATCCGGCGTGAAGAATGCGATTTCAAACCTAAATCGGCTTCAGTCGGTTAACCTTGCGCAGGATGCCGTTGGCCAGATCCTGGAGCAGTGGCGACTCTCGGAGGCGAAGAAC
>JBEKYD010000061.1:0-29186 GCA_049511335.1 Bryobacteraceae bacterium
CAGAACCGCATGCCCACCATCATGAAATCGCCCGTGAGATCCGGTGAAAGCCGGGAATCCGGTTGGGTCAATCGCCTTTTCAGCAAGGAAGGCTACACCCCCGAGTACCAGGAGCTGAAGTTCACGCTCCACCGCAAGTTGCTCGACCGCATCAACCTGGAAGCCCTGAGCTCGATGGCCGGCGAACGGGTGCGCGCGGAAATCCGGGCGGCGGTGGCCAAACTGGTGGAGGAAGAGAAAACCCCGCTGTCGCTGGTGGAAAAGGACCGCGTCATCGAGGAGATTCTGGACGAAGTATTCGGACTGGGGCCGCTCGAGCCGCTGCTGCAGGACCCCACGGTAAGCGACATTCTGGTCACTACGCCGCACCTGGTGTACGTGGAGCGCGGCGGCAAGCTGTACCGCACGCCGGTCGAATTCAAAGACGATGCGCACCTGCTGCGCATCATTGAAAAGGTGGTTTCGCGGGTGGGCCGGCGCGTGGACGAGTCCTCGCCGCTGGTGGACGCGCGGCTGCCGGACGGTTCGCGCGTCAACGCGGCCATCCCGCCGGTGGCGGTCGATGGCCCCTTGCTTTCCATCCGCCGTTTCGGGCGTCATGCGCTCAAGGGCGAAGACCTAGTGAGCAAGCTGTCCTTGACCGAGGGGATGCTGGAGTTGCTCAAGGGCTGCGTCAAGGCGCGCCTGAACATACTTATCTCGGGCGGCACCGGCTCCGGCAAGACCACCCTGCTGAATGCGCTCTCGAGCTACATTCCCGAAGACGAGCGCATTGTCACCATCGAAGACGCCGCCGAGCTGCGGCTGCAGCAGACCCACGTGGCGCGCATGGAGACCCGGCCGGCCAACGTGGAAGGCGTGGGCGCCATTCACATCCGGCAACTGGTGATCAACGCCCTTCGTATGCGTCCGGACCGCATCATCGTGGGCGAGGTTCGCGCCGAAGAAGCGCTCGACATGTTGCAAGCCATGAATACGGGCCACGACGGGTCGCTTACCACCGTTCACGCCAACACGCCGCGAGACGCTCTGGGCCGTTTGGAAGTGATGGTCGGCATGGCCAACGCCACCATGGGAATTCGTTCGGTCCGCCAGCAAATTGCTTCGGCCGTAAACCTGTTTGTGCAGGCGTCGCGCTTCAGCGACGGCACGCGGCGCATCACCCATGTCACCGAGGTGGTCGGCATGGAACAGGACATCATCACGTTGCAGGACATTTTCCTGTTCGAGAAGACGGGCATTGCCGAAAACGGCAGGGTCACGGGGCGTTTCCGCGCCACCGGAATCCGGCCCAAGTTCTACGACCGGCTGAAGGCCAGCGGCATCCTGCTGCCCACGCAGATGTTCCAGACCGTGGTGGAGATCAACTAAGGGGAGCGGGTGGAGCGGAGTTAGGGGAGATTCGAGTATGCAGGTTGGAATTCTGGTCGCCTTCGTCGTAATTTTCGCCTTGGTGATGCTCGCGGTCAGCGCCGGGTCGAAGTTTTTCGAGGGTCGGCGCAAGAAGCAGATGGTGAACATGCTGCACACCGCCGCCGGAGAGCCGGTGGTGACGGTCACCAACCTGCTCCGGGAGATCGAACCCGAGAAGCCGGCCGGCTTGAAGGGCCTGGTGCAACGCTTCCAGTTCAGCCGCCACGCGCAGGAGCAGATCCAGCAAGCGGGCATGAACTGGTCGTCGGCGCGTTTGATAGCGGCCATGGGCCTGGCGGCGATTCCCGGCCTGGGGGTGGGCGCGCTGCTCCCGTTCCTGCTGAACGGCCCCACCACGGCGATCATGCTGGCGGTCGTCTTTGCCTTGTCGCCGTACTTGTACGTCAGGCATCGCCGCAAGAAACGCCTGGACCAACTGGAAGAGCAGATGCCGGAGGCGCTCGACTTTCTGGCGCGCTCGATGCGCGCGGGCCATGCCTTTACGATCAGCCTGGAAATGATCGGTGAGGACTTGGCGGATCCGCTCGGGCAGGAATTCCGCACTCTGTTCAACGAGCAGAACCTGGGCGCGCCGCTCGATCTCGCCCTGCGCAATTTCGGGCAGCGGGTGCCGTTGCTGGACGCGCGCTTCTTTATCTCTTCGGTGCTGCTGCAGAAACAGACGGGCGGCAATTTGAGCGAAATTTTGTCGCGGCTTTCTTACGTGATTCGGGAGCGCTTCCGGCTGAAGGGACAAGTCAAGGCCGCCAGCGCCCATGGCCGCCTGACGGCGACCATTCTGACGCTGTTGCCGGTGGCCACCATGCTGGGCTTGCTGATCGTGGCGCCCGGTTACTTGCAGGGCATGGCCGAAGACAAGGATGGGAAATGGCTGATCGGCGGGGCGGTGGTGGCGCAGGTCCTGGGCAATTACTTCATCAAGCGGATCATCAACATCAAGGTTTGAAATGGAACACCCTTTACTGCTGTGCGTCATCCTGTTTTTGATGGTGATGTCCCTGCTCACCTGGGTTGGATATCGCATCTACTATAAGCCCGGAAAGTTCCTGCGCCAGTTGGGCGCGCCGGTGATTTCCGACCCGCAGCGCACGGCATTGGCCGACGCCGAAGAGCCGGCGCCGAGTTCGGTGGTCACGCTTCTTCGCGGTCTGGGTTCGAAGATTCCCTCCTCGGAAGCCGAGGTCGCCACCTTGCGCATCGACCTGATTCGCGCCGGATTCCGGTCGGAATCCGCTGCTCCGGTGTTTTACGGCATTCGCATCGTATCCACTCTGGCGCTGCTGGTGGGCGCTCTTGCCCTGGAATCGCGCATGCCGGCCAATCCGATGATGAAAGTGGCGCTGATGGTTTCCGGCTGCGCCGCCGGCTGGATCATCCCGCGCTTCTTTCTGGAAAAGCGGGTGAAGAAACGGCAGGACATTATTCGCCTCTCGATGCCGGATGCGCTCGACCTGCTGGTGGTCTCGATCGAAGCCGGTCTCGGGCTCGACCAGGCCATCCAGCACGTGGCCAAGGAGCTGCAACTCACCCACCCCGAGCTGAGCGAGGACCTGACCCTGATTACGCTCGAAATGCGGGCCGGCAAGCGGCGCTCGGATGCGCTCAAGAATTTTGCCGAGCGCACCGGCGAGGACGAAGTGCGCAAGCTGGTGGCCATTCTGATTCAGAACGACCGCTTCGGCACCAGCATGGGCGAATCGTTGCGGACGCATTCGGATTTTATGCGCACGCGCCGGCGCCAAGAGGCGGAAGAACGCGCCGGCAAGGTTGGCGTGAAGCTGGTCTTTCCGATTTTCTTTTTTATCCTGCCGTCCATGCTGATCGTGGCGGCCGGACCCGGGCTCCTGCAGATCTTCAAGAATCTGTTCCCCATGATGCAGCAGATTCATTGAGTCCGGAGTAGGGGGCGCCGAACGGGCCGGGTAGTCGCCGGCCACGTCGCGCGAGTAATGGTTTCGACTTTGCACGGTTCGTAACTTTAAGACAAGGAGGCAAACGACAATGGACAGCACAGTGATGCAAGCGGTTATCTGGCTGGTAGCCGGCGGAGCCATGTACTTGTTCCTTCGCCGCCGGCGCGCGCGCCGGACGCGGTAGGTGCGCCCGGAAGTGATCTTGAGATGCAAGCAGTCAGAAGTGGGAAGTCAGGAGTCGGAAGCCAGAATCGGCCCAGCCGCCGGGAATCTCCTTCGATCTGGCTTCTGGCAAGTCAGGAGTCGGAAGCGAGGGTCGGGTAGCGCGCTGATGTTCAGCTCCCAGCTTCCGGCTTCTGGCTACCAAATCCCGTAGGGATTTTTCCATGTCGCCCGACGTTTTAGCAGGCAAACAGAATCCCGATGGCGGTTGGCCGTATGGGCGCGGATCTTCCTGGACCGAGCCCACGGTCTACGCGATTCTGGCCATGCTGGCGATTGGCGAGAAGGTCCGAGCCCGCAGAGGCGTGGCTTGGTTAAAGGAAATGGAACGGCCGGACGGCGGTTGGCGTCCGCACCGTGGGGTGGAGGAAAGCACCTGGGTCACGGCGCTGGCGGCGCTGGTGCCGGAGGAAGAACTCGGCGCTTCGGCCCATGCCCGCGCGATTGGCTGGCTGATCGATGCGGCCGGCGTCGAAAGCAGCCGGACGGCCCGGCTGCGACGCTGGCTGATGGGATATGCGGCGGACCCGGATTTGGAATTCGCGGGTTGGCCGTGGCTGGAGGGATCGGCGGCCTGGGTCGGCCCTACGGCTGTGGCGATCCTGGCGCTGGACAAAGAAAAACGCCTTCCGCGAGCCCGGCGGCGGGTGGCGGAAGGCCGCCGCTTTCTGATGAGGCGCAGGTGCTCGGCGGGCGGCTGGAATTATGGATCGCCGCACGCTCTCGGCTATCCGACCAAAGAGTATCCGGAAACCACCGGCATGGCGCTGGCCGCGTTGCGCGGCGAGCCTGCCCGGAAGATCGAGCGATCCATCGGTCTGGCGCGGGCGTTTCTCCACCAATCCCGTTCGGCCGACGCTCTGAACTGGCTGCGCCTGGGTCTGGCCGCACAGGGCGCGCTGCCCGAGGGCTATCGGCCGCCCGAAGAGGTAATCTACCGCACCGTTCCCGAAATCGCTCTCAATCTGGTAGTTTCCACGGGTCCGGCTGGATATTCCCTGCTGCTGGGCGAATCCGTCTGACCAACCAATCCGATGACACATCGACTCACTCGCCGAGAATGGATCGCCGCCGGCGGCGGCGCAGCCGCGCTGGCCGCCGGTTGCGCGCGCCCGCCCGCGCCACGGACCGCGGCGGTAACCATTGTGCGCGCGCCCGCCTACGACCAGACGCTGTACGATACGGTGCGGCGCGTGCTCGCCCTCCATCGGCTCGACGTGCGCGGACGCCACGTGGTCATCAAGCCGAACCTGGTGGAGTTCGAACCGGAGAGCACCATCAACACCAGCCCGCTGGCGGTCCACGCCGCGCTCGAGGGATTCCGCGCGCTGGGAGCGGCCAGCGTGCGCATCGCCGAGGGTCCGGGACACCGGCGCAATACCCTCGATCTGGCCGAGGCGGCCGGCTACTTCCGGCTGGTGCCGGACTTTGAAGATCTGTTCACGGACTTAAACGTCGGCGACGTTTCGCTGATTTCCGTGCCCCGCCCGTTTTCCCGCCTGACGCGGCTTTATGTTCCCAACACGACGATGGGCGCGGATCTGGTGGTCTCGCTGGCCAAAATGAAAACGCATCATTGGGTGGGCGCCACACTTTCGATGAAGAACCTGTTCGGCACCGTGCCCGGCGGGGTTTACGGGTGGCCCAAGAACGTGCTGCACTGGGCGGGCATCCACGAATCGATTGCCGACCTGCACTCGATTTATCCGCGCCAATTTGCCATGGTGGATGGCATCGTGGGGATGGAAGGCAATGGACCCATTCAGGGCACGGCCAAACCGGCCGGCGTGCTGGTAGCCGGCTGCGATCCGGTCGCTGTGGACGCCACCTGCTGCCGCATCATGAAGATCGACCCGCTGCGCATCGCCTATCTGCGGATGGCGGCCCGGAGCGGGGCTCCGTTGGCGGAAGCGAACATCCGCCAGATTGGCGAAACCATTGCGCGCGTAGCGAGCCCGTTTGAACTGATTCCCGAATTCCGCGGGCTGCGCCTCGAGAACGGATAGGGAACGGATCGTTGAAAATGGAAGGATGCCTGCCAAGTCAGCCCGCCGCCGTCCGGTGGCCGCCGCTCCAGCGGTTTCGGCATCGTTATCCCAAAAGATCCAGGAGAGCCCATGGCGCTACGTCGTAGCTTCGCTTCTGCTGCTGATTCCCTGTCAGTGGCAGCCGCGCATCGAAGCCGGCGATCTGGGCAGCCACATCTACAATTGCTGGCTGGCGGAGTGGATCGCGCGGCAGCACCCGGCCGGGCTCAAGCTGGTTCATCCCTCCACCAACATCCTGTTCGATTGGCTGCTGGCCGGATGGTACCGGCTGGCCGGCCCTTCCGCCGCGCAGCATCTGGCGGTGCCGCTCGCCGTATTGGTCTTTGTCTGGGGCGCTTTCGCCTTTATCTCGGTGTTGTCCCAACGCCGTGCCTGGAATACCCTGCCAGTCGTCGCCATGCTGGCTTATGGCTGGGTCTATCACATGGGCTTATTCAACTTCTATCTCAGCCTGGGCCTGTCGCTGTGGGCGCTGGCATTGGCTTGGAGTTTCCGCGCCAAGCCGCTGGCCGGCGCCGCGGGCCTATTCGCCCTGGCCTACCTGGCGCATGCGCTGGCGGTGGCTTGGGGGTTCGAGCTACTGGCGTTTCGATGGCTGGCGTTGCGGGTATGGCCGCAACATCCGGCGCGGGTGCTTGGCGGGGTACTGGCAGCCATCGTAGTAGCCCACTTCGCCATCGTCGCCCTGTTGCCTTCCGTATGGACGATGGATCAACTCCAAATGGCCACCGGCGCCGGCCAATTGGAAGTCTTCGACGGCAAATACAAACCTCTGTTCGTGGCTCTGGCGGCGATCTGGGCGTTGGAAGCGGTCAACCTGGTGCGGTTCTCCGGCCTCCGCGCGTTGTGGCGCCGAGTGCCCGTCCAACTGGCTGTGATTTCCGCCGCAACCGTGTTCCTGATACCCGGCAAAGTGCAGTTCTCCGATTATCGCTATCGTCTGGTATTTATTCCCGAACGGCTGTCTCTTGGCACGGCGGTCGCGATCTGCGCCATGCTGGCCGCGGCTACGCCACGCCGGTGGCTGAGACTAGGCCAATGGGGGCTGGCGGCGATCTTTTTTGCGTTCCTGTTTCACGACGAATCGGCGCTCAACCGGCTGGAAGAGCGCGTCGAGAAGCTCGTCGACCGTTTGCCCCCCGGGCAGCGCGTGATTATGGGGTTGGACGATCCCGCCTTGCAATCCGACCCGATTGCGCACATGATCGACCGCGCCTGCTTGGGCCGTTGCTTCAGCTATGCCAATTACGAGCCTTCCACGTGGCAATTCCGTGTCCGCGCCACCGGGCCCAATCCGTACGTGGTATGGACTTACGAGGATTCCTGGAGCATGCAAGCGGGCCTTTATGTGGTGCGTCCGGCCGACCTGCCGATGTACCAGGCGACGATGGACGCGGAGGGGAAACTGGGCATGCGCGAGTTGCCCGCGGGTGAACCATGCGGCATGACTTATTGGAAAACGTTACCGGACCTGTTGTCGGACTTCTGAAATTGTGGCGGGAAAGAGCGCGCCGGCGTCTGCTGGCCGACGCGGCGCTCCTGGCCGCGCTGGCCTTGTCGGCATCCTGGTTGGCCCGGCGATGAACCGGAGTTCGGGAAGAACTCACCGGCTAAAGCCGGCGCCACCTGCCTACTTGACCAGAATCACCGCCAGGTTCCACACCACGATCGCTCCGTACCAGTAGCTGACCCAGCGGATCAAATGCATCCGCTTTTGATAGACGCAGATTCCCGCGAGGGCTAACGCCAGCGCTTTGGAGCACAACACGCCCGCCGCCGGGCCGCCGTGCATGAGAAGACGGATGAAAGGGCTGGCCTCGACGGCGCCCACCTTGAACCCTACCAGGGTCGTTAGCAGATCCAGCAACTGCAGATAAAGGAAGATTTGAGTCACAGCCATGGGTGCGGTTCCGAGACCGTCAATTCCAAATTGTAGTCGCAAAATATCCGAAAACTTCTTTTATTTCGTACGGTTTGTACGGGCGGGGCCATCGGGATGTGGTACTTCGCACGATATTTAGAACCTTCGCGCGCCCAGCTCATCCCGTGGAACGGAGCGCGTATAATCAAGGCATGTCCTTGCGTCCCCTGCACGACCATGTATTGGTGACTCGCCTGGAAGGAGGCGAGGAGACCCGCGGCGGAATCGTTATTCCCGATAGCGCCAAGGAAAAGCCCCAGCAAGCCGAAGTGAAGGCCGTCGGCAACGGCAAGCTGATGGAAAACGGCGAGCGCGCCGCTTGCGACGTCAAGGCTGGCGACCGCATCCTGTTTGGAAAGTATTCGGGGTCGGAGATCAAAATCGACGGGGTGGAGTGCCTCATCCTGCGGGAAGACGAGATTCTCGGAGTGCTCGAATAGGGGTATGCTACCCTATATCTTTCAATATCCAAACTTCAGGAGTTGTTTCATGTCTTTTGCTACGCTGCTCAGGCCGTTGTTCGTTTGTTCGGCCTTGGTGGCAGCCAGCCAGATGGCTTCGGCCCAAGTGAAAGTGGCCGTGGTCAACCTGCAGACCGCGGTCTTCGCTACCGCCGAGATTACGAAAGCCAACGATGAGATGCAGGCCCGCTACAAGCCGCGCGCAGACAAGCTGCAACAGCTTCAGGACCAGATGCAGCGCATCGCCCAGCAGTTGCAGGCCGGCGGCGATAAATTGACGCAGCAGGCCCAGCTCGATCTGCAGACCCAGGGGCAGACGCTCCAGCGCCAGGCGCAGCGTCTGCAGGAGGAATTGCAGCAGGATGTTCAGGCCGATCGCAACGAAATCCTCAGCAAGGCCTCTCAGAAGATGAACGATGTAATCAAGAAGCTGGCCGAGGAGAAAGGTGTCGACCTGGTGGTGGATTCGGCCACCACGCTGTACTTCAAGCCCGCAATGGAGCTTACCAAAGAGGCCACCGCGGGTTACGATAAGGCGTATCCTGTAAAATAGAAACACGTGGCCGGTTACCTGGATCAGTACGGCGCGGGCGAAGAACGCCGCGCGAAGATCGTTAAGGCCGTGTTGTTCTCGCTGCTGGCCCTGATCGTGATCGGCGGACCGCTGACTTTCTACCTCTGGGATTGGCGTCAGGAACACCAGGTCAGCAAGTTCTTCGACCTCCTGGCCGCTAAGGACTACACCGCCGCCTACGCCTTATGGGGTTGCACCGCGGCCAAGCCCTGCAGCGGTTATTCCGTGGCGGCGTTTCTGCAGGATTGGGGGCCGCCGCACGACGTCTCCCATCCCAAGATCACGCGCAGCCGCTCCTGCGGCTCGGGCGTGATTATCACCGTGGACTATGGCAACAATCAGCAGGAGCATTTCTGGGTGCAGCGGGACGACCTGACCGTCGGTTTTTCGCCGTACCCCGGTTGTCCCGCCGGAAACGGCTTGCAGGTGAAATAGGCCTGCCAATTCAATGGACGAACGAGCCTATTACAGCGAATCCCAGACCACCAAGCCGATGCAGCTCAACTGCCCCTACTGCCGAACGGCCGAGACCTACGAGCTCCGTTGGGCGGTGCGCAAGAAAAAGGACCGCCTCCCGCCCGGCGCCGACGAACGCGATCGCGCCAAGTTCCAAAAGGCCCAAAGCTATATGGTGCTGATGGACGACAAGGTCGCCTGCAAGAATCTCCGCTGCCGCAAGCGTTTCGATATCTCCGGCGTGAAGACGATGGCGTTTATTTGAGTTTTCAGTCGTCAGTTATCAGTTTTCAGTTTTTCCAGCGTGGTCTGTCGCTCCGTGCGCGCGAGCAAGCTCTCGATTCGGAGCCGCGACCGAAGGAAGCGTTTCCGGTACTGAAAACTGAAGACTGACGACTGATCACTTACAGCGGCAGAATCTCTTCCCGCACCGGGTCGAAATCCAGGCGCCGCCTCTGGACGTAGGCGATGTTTCCCAGGTGCGAAGCCTGCGCCGAGCGGTGACCGATCAGCACGTCGCCGTTGGGCAGCTTGCGGGAGCGTACGCAGTCAAGGAAATTGGCGACATGGTCGGTATCGAGCGTGGAAGCGCCGCGTCCCTTGACCACCGTCGCTTCCGCACCTTTCTTCGCCGGGTGAAATTCGTAGTGGTCGCGGTCGATCAGCAGGCGCCCTTCGGTGCCGGCGAACTCGATGGCCGCGCCCTTGATGCCGGGCGCCAGCGTGGCCTCGAAAGTGGCCGTGAATTCGGCGGGATATTGCAGCAGCACGTTGATGGTATCGGGTGCCGTGCGGCCGTCTTTGTAGTTGTACACGCCGCCCAGCGCCACGGCAGCGATCGGGATATCCTGACCCGTGAACATGTGCACCACGTCGATCCAGTGGGTGAACAGATCGGTGACCTGCCCGCCCCCGAAATCCAGGTACGCGCGCCAGTTCCAATACTGCTGCGGGTCCCAATCGCGCCATTTGAGCCGGCCCAGATAGCGCGGCCAATCCAGGTCTTGGGGTCTCTCGCGGAGATCGTCGGGCGCTTTGCGAAGATGGTAACCGTTGCCGTGCCACCAGGTGCGCGCCAGCGTGAGCTTGCCAATTTTGCCCGTATCGAAATACTCCGCCTTGGCCTCCAGGTAATGCTTGCCCGAGCGCTGCTGCATCCCCACCTGGCAGATGCGCTTCGCGACCCGCGCCGCCTTGACTACCGCCGGACCCTCTTCGGGGGTCAGCGTCAGCGGCTTCTCCACGTACACGTCCTTGCCGGCATTGAGCGCGTCGATGGCGATGGGCACATGCCAATGATCGGGCGTGGCGATCAGGACAATGTCCACTTCCTTCATCGCCAGCAAATCGGGATGGCGGCCAAACTGCCTGGCCGATGGCGCGTCCTTGGATGCGGCCTCGAACTGATTGGGCCAGATATCGCAAAGCGCGACCACATCCACGTCGCCCGTTTTCACAAAGTTGGACATGTCGTAGCGCCCGCGCTCTCCGCAGCCGATGAGCCCAAGCCCGAGGCGCTGGTTGGCGCCGTAAATGCGCGAGTACGACAAGGCGGTGGTGGCCGCGCCGATCATCGCGCGCCGCGACATGGTGTGTTCCGGCATACCGAGATTATATGTGGATTCCGCTCCGGAAATAGGTGGCACCGGCTTTAGCCGGTGTGAAAAACAGAAGGCGAATGTCCGCTTAGGAAGCTGGCAGCCGCCCGGAAGTATGGTTGACCTGCGGACAGATCTGTCCGAGAATAGGTCGTGAAAGGTGGCGAATTCGAGCGGCGAGTACAAAAGCTGGCACGACGCAAGAAACTTGCCTGCCAATTCGTGACCGACAAGGGAAAGGGCAGCCATGGCCGCCTGTACATTGGCGAAGAATTCACCACCCTCAAGGATCGGAAAAAAGAAATCGGCCACGATCTGTTGGCGAAGATGTGCCGGGACCTGAAGATCGACCCGCACGAGCTGTGAGGAAGCCAATGTCCGCCTTTACGTATCCCGCAAGATTTACGGCCGGCAACGACGGCCGAATACTCGTCGAATTTGTCGATCTTCCACGCGTTTCGACCGACGGCGAGAACCTTCGCGAAGCGACGGAGGAGGCCATGGACGCGCTCGGGTCGGATCTCTCCATTCGTTTGTCTCGCCGCGAAGAGATTCCCGCGCCCTCCGCCACCAAGCGGGGTCAGCGCCTGGTGCCGGTACCTCTTTGGCTGGCGCCGAAGCTGGCGCTGTACTTGGCGCTTCGCGACCAGCATGTCAGCAACTCGGAACTGGCGCGCAGGCTCGGGGTTCATGAGCGCGTGATTCGCCGTATGCTCGATCCCCAACATGCGACGAAGGCGGAAAGGATCCAGGCTGCCCTCGCGGCGCTGGGCAAGCAGATGACGGTGGAGGTCCGGGACGCGGCCTGAGGCCGATGGAAGGGTTCATCCGCCATCACGAGCCAGCAACTCTAGCCAACCTTCCGGAGAGCGTCTTCGACGGCCTCCGGGTGACGGGCGATCACCGCCAAGAGCACGCGCGCCGGTCCATCCGGCCGCGTTCGGCCCTGTTCCCAGTTTTTCAAAGTTGCCGATTGGAAGCCGAATTTGTTTGCAAATTCCGACTGGCTTAACCCAAGCTTTCGGCGCACAGCGCGTACATCGGTGGTGGGGACTTCCACAGTAGTCACCCTCACTGGAACATCCTCACCCCCGGCCCAGGCGATAGCCTCCTTCAGACTGGTGATAATTTCCTGGCCGACACTACGCCGGCGGCTCGTTTTCTTGGATCGGACTTGCTTTTTCATCGCTGTTTGCCTCTCGTATAGCTCTTCACGAGGAGGGGAAGAAGCTTCTGGAACTCGTTTTGCTCCGCTTTCGTAAGGTTTGCTTTCTGATTTTTCGCATACACCGTCAAGAGAAACAGCGGGAACGCCTCGCTGTGGAAGTAGTAGATTACCCGCACCCCGCCGCGCTTGCCCCTGCCATGGATTGACCAGCGGAGTTTTCGGACGCCGCCGGTTTCCGGAATTACGTCGCCAACATCGGGATTGGCACCGACGAACAGGACCAGCCGCGATCTATCCTGGTCGTCCAGCAGACGAGCAGACTTCCGCAGGAAGAAAGGCGTCTCAACGACCGTCATGGGGACGGCAAGCATCCTTTATCTATTATGCGCTATTAGCGTATATAAGCAAAGGGAGATCCGGTAAAGTCGGACGCGGACGGCCCGATGGCGGTGACGGTCCGCTATGATTGGTCCATGGAAAACGTTTCCCGTTGGCACGAACCTGTCGCCACCGACGTCGCAGCCTACGATGCTGCCAAGGCCCGCCTGGAACGCGGCGAGGACGAGATCATATCGTTTGGAATCGTCGAACGCCGCCTTGCTGGCGAGAGCACGGTTAGAATATGGCGGGAGCATCGCGGCCTGACCCAGGAAAAGCTGGCGAAGGTCTCCAAGGTGTCGCGCCCGATGATCGCTGCGATTGAGGCGGGGCATAAACAGGGCGGGATTCCCACGCTGAAGAAGCTGGCGGCCGCGCTCAACGTGAGCCTGAGCCTGGACCACCTGGCGTAGCGCTCGGCAACCGAGCCGCCGCAATCTGCGCGATATCGAGCAGTTGCGGCGCCGGGCCAGCTACACCGCCGAGCGCGTCCCGGAACATGGTCTGACAAAACGGGCACGCGGTGGCGATGACCCTGGCGCCGGTGGCCGTCAACTCTTCCGCTCGCGCGACGTTCACGCGCTTGCCTTTCTCTTCGCCTAGAAACATCTGCCCTCCGCCTGCGCCGCAGCAGAACGATCGGCCGCGGGCGCGCGGCGGATCGGCGAGCGCGCCGTAGCGGGCGGCAACGCTTCGCGGTTCTTCGTACACGCCGCGATAGCGGCCCAGATAGCAGGGGTCGTGGAAGACTGTTTTCTCGGCCTTGCCATCGGACGCCGGCAATCGCGTACCCAGCCGCGCCAGCAACTGGCTGTGGTGCTCGATCGGGAAATCGGCGCCGTACTCGCGCCAGTCCGTGCCGATGGTGCGCACGCAATGCGGGCAGATGGAGACCATGCGATTCACTTTAGCGGCGCGGATGGTCTCGATATTCGCTGCGGCTAGCTCGGAGACCGCCAGGTCGTTGCCCAGCCGCCGCGCCGGATCGCCGGTGCATTTCTCTTTGCGCAGCACGCCGAAACTCACCCCGGCGTGGCCAAGCAGGCGCGCCAGCGACAACACGATCTCGCGTCCCTGCGGATCGTATGCGCCCATGCAGCCCAGCCACAGGCAATACTCCTGGGCGCCGTCAAAGATCGGAAGGGAGTTCTTCTCGATGAACTTCTGGCGCTCCGAGGCCGCGAATCCCAAAGCGTTGCCGTTGCGCTCGAGATTGAGGAACAGCTTGCCGCCGTAATCGTCCTCCCATTTGCCGGTGTTCACGGCGCCGCGCCGCAGGCCGACCATCAGGGGCAGGTGCTGAATCCCGACCGGACATTGATACTCGCAGGCGCCGCAGGTGGTGCACTGAAAAACGGCCTCTTCGGAAATGTGCGGGCCCAGCAACGGCGCTGCTGCGCGCGGGCCATTCTGGCGCAGAAAACCGCGCAACCCCAGAACGACTTCCTTCGGGCTCAGCACCTTGCCCGTGTTATAGGCAGGGCAATGTTCCGTGCATCGGCCGCATTCCACGCATGAAAACGCCTGCAGAGCGTCGATACGGGTGACGTCCTTTCCGGTGTCGAGGCCGAAATCTTCATCGCCCTGGAGAGGCGGAATGCGGCTGAATCCGTCGCGCCCGAGAAAAACCGTGATCGGGCTGAGCGCCAGGTGTAGGTGCTTGGTGTGCGGTATCAGGGGAAGGAAAGCCAGCAGCATCAGGGTATGCAGCCACCAGTTCGCGTGCGCCAGGGCGGAACCTTCCTCCAGCCGCAGACCTGCCAGGTACGTAACCATCAGCACGAAAATCAGCGTGGCAATCACGCCCGACTCGGCGGAGACTTTCCCCAGCCACACGGGACGTACGATAAACCGCCGAATGAACAGGCCGAAAATCGAAACGGCGACCAAAATCGCCCAAATTGCCACGAAATTAAAGTAAAATCGGGATATGGCGTGGGTCCGATCCAAGATTCGGACGCCGAACGGGGAAGCGAGATGGTTGACGGTAACCAGGGCAAAGGCGCAAAAGCCCCAATAGACGAAAGCGTGCGCCAACCCGGGTAACGGACGTTCGCGAATGACCTTTCCCTGGGCCATCACTTCCCACAAAAACCGGCGAAGCCTCGGCCCCACCGGACGTATGGAGAAATCCGGCGATGGACGCGAGCCGCGGATCACACCGACGACTCTTCCAAGGCGGAGAGCAAATAGGGCGGCGGATGCGGCCATTAGCAGCACTAGGATCCATGGTTCGGGCCACGTGGCGTTTCGCATAATGCGGACCAGTTAGACTGTAGCATGGCATAAGAGAAAGGGTCTCCAAGGGAGGGAAATTGCGAATCGTCGTCTCCGGCGCCGCCGGTTTTATCGGCTCTCACCTGTGCGACCGTTTGTTGGCGGAAGGACACCAGGTGGTGGGTCTCGACAACTTCCTGACTGGCGCATTGAGGAACATCGGTCACCTCTCGGGAGATCCGCGCTTCGAGTTTCTCGAGCGCGATATCACCGAGCCATTCGAGATCCAGGGTCCCGTGGACGCGGTGGTCAATCTGGCTTCACCGGCGAGTCCGTTCGATTATTTTCGCTATCCGATCGAGACGCTGGATGTGGGGTCGTTAGGCACTCGGCGCATGCTGGAGTTGGCGCGGCTCAACAACGCCCGGTTTCTTTTGACTTCCACTTCGGAGACATACGGCGACCCCGCCGTGCACCCGCAGGTGGAAACCTATTGGGGCAACGTCAACCCGGTGGGACCGCGTTCCTGCTACGACGAAAGCAAGCGCTTCGCCGAGGCTCTGACCATGGCCTACCACCGCAAGCACGGCCTGGCTACGAACATTGCGCGGATCTTCAATACCTACGGGCCGCGGATGAAACTCAACGACGGCCGGGTGGTGCCGGCATTTCTCGACCAGGCGCTGCGCGACGCTCCCCTGACGGTTTTTGGCGAGGGCAAACAGACCCGCAGTTTCTGCTACGTGAGCGACATGGTGGATGGATTGTACCGGCTCATGTTTTCGAGCGAGCGCTATCCCGTCAATTTGGGCAATCCGCGCGAGATGACCATTCTGGAATTCGCCGAACGCATCCGCGCCCTGACCGGAACCAAGGCACGTATCGAGTTTCGGCCGCTGCCGGAAGACGATCCCCAACAGCGCCAACCCGATATTTCGAAAGCTCGCACACTGCTAGGCTGGGAGCCTCGCGTGTCTCTGGAGGAGGGGTTGCGCCAAACGGTGGCGTATTACAAAGGCCTGGTGAATGCGGGCGTTGCGGTCTGATCAGGATACCGGGAGCGGGGCGCCCGGCGCCGTGGTTCCAGCCGCCCAGGCGGCGTCGAAGCGCTCGCGGGTGACGAAGGACATCTGGGTGCCCACGCTTAGCGTGGAAAGCGCCGCATACATGTTGGCACGCGCAATGGCCTCCGCTTCGTCCATGCCGCCGGCCAGAAAGTTGGCGAAGCTGCCGATAAAGGCATCGCCCGCTCCGGTGGTGTCCACGGCGTCCACCGGGTAGGCCGCAATGTGCTCGAAGCGGCCCCGGCCCGCAGCCAAGGCGCCGTTCTTGCCCAGCGTCAGGATGAGGTTCGCAACGCCGTATTCCACCAGCCGGAAGGCACAGGCGCGGGCTTCCTCCAGGTTGCGCACCGGCAGGCCGCAGAGCCCTTCCGCCTCGGTTTCATTGGGGATCAGGTAGTCGGCGTTGGCGATTTCGCCAAAATCGAGGGGTTGGGCAGGCGCCGGATTGAGCAGTGTGCGAATTCCCTGCCGCCCCGCCAATCGCAACGTATAGTAAACGGTTTCAAGGGGTACTTCGAGCTGCAGCACGATGCAATCGGCCTGGCGCAGCAGATCGGCGGCGGCATCGATATCGCCGGGCAACAGGCAGTCGTTGGCGCCCTTCACTACCAGAATGCGGTTCTGGCCGGAGCTATCGACGAAAATCGGCGCTACGCCGCTGGCCGTTCCGGGCGTGATCGCGACATGCGTGGTATCGATGCCGCAGGCGCGGAAGTTTTCGATGGTGGCGGGGCCGAACAGGTCGTCGCCCACCCGCGCCACCATGGACACCCGCGCACCGCATCGCCGCGCGGCCACGGCCTGGTTTGCGCCTTTGCCGCCAAACCCCAGTTGGAAACTGCGTCCGAAGATGGTTTCCCCGGGCCGGGGGAAGCCGTCGGTGAAGGTGGTCAGATCGACGTTGGCGCTGCCGACCACAACGATATGCGGTGAAGAGTTCATAAAATGGTTACCATCATTGTAGTCATGAGCAGAATAGCAGGACAGGCCTCCGGGCCGGTCACGAGAAGATATATTAGCCGTGCGGACTGAACCCGACCCCACCCTTCGCTTTTCATCGCGCGTCGGGCACTACGAGCGCTATCGTCCCGGGTATCCGAAAGAACTGGCCGCCTTGCTGGCACGCGAGTGCGGGCTCGAGCCGGCGGCACGGGTGGCCGATATCGGCTGCGGCACCGGGCTGCTGGCGCGGGTGTTCCTGGAATTCGGCTGCGAAGTGACCGGCGTGGAGCCCAACCCCGAAATGCGCCAGGCCGGAGAACGGCTTCTGGCGGGCGTGCCGCGTTTTCAAATGACCGGCGGGCGCGCGGAAGCCACCGGGTTGGACCCATCGAGCGTCGAATTCATCACCGCGGGGCAGGCCTTTCACTGGTTCGAACCGGACGCGGCGCGCGCGGAATTCCACCGCATTCTCGGTCCCGGCGGATGGTTGGTGCTGGTTTGGAACGAGCGGCAGCCGGCTCCGGGTTTCATGGCGGAATACGAGGCGCTGGTGCGCGGCTTCGCGTGGGAGCCCAATCGCATCGAGGAAAGCGATATCGCCCGCGTCTGCGGCGGTCCGTTCCGGAAGGCGCGATTGGACAACCGCCAGTTGCTCGATTGCGAAGGATTGATCGGCCGTCTGACTTCTTCCAGCTACGCGCCGCTCCCCAGCGCGGCGAACTATCCGGCCATGGTGGAGAGTCTCGAAGAAATCTTCGCGCGCTTCCAACAGGACGGCTACGTCACCATGCTCTACGATACCCACCTCTTCTACGGACACGTGGCGGAAGGCGTGTAGGGCAGGGCCGGCGCCGGGCATTTGCATTGGTTTTGGCTCGCGGTCTAGAATCAAACTTCTTTCATGAAACGAAAACGCCGGCGCGAGTTCCAAAAAGAAGAAGCCGTTCGACTTGCCGAGTCAGGGAAGCAATCTGAGAAGAGTATCGAGGCGGGAAACTGGCCAGGCGAGCGATTGCGCTACCTCTGGCTCGCCGGTATTGTCCTGATTGCCATCGGCACCGCCATCATTTATGGACAGACGGTCCGGGTTCCGACCATCGATTACGAAGACCCCTTCTACCTTGTGTACAGTCCGTACGTCCACGTGAGCTCCGCATTTTCCCGTATGGACGCGGTTTGGACCGAGCCGTACTTTGCCAATTTTCATCCGGTCACGACCACGACGTGGCTGGTCATCGCGCGTTTGCCGATAAGACGCAGGGTTTCGACGCGCTACCGTTCCGCATCACCCATCTGCTTTATGCCATTCTCGGCGCCTCGCTGCTGATTTGGCTATATCGCCGGCTCGGTATTCCCGCAATTCTCGCGGTGCTCGGGGCTTTGATTTATGCGGTTCATCCGATCCATGTCGAAGCGGTCGCCTGGCTCTCGGCACGAAAGGATCTGGTGTCGCTGGTCTTTATTGCGTTATCCTTCCTCGCCTGGCTGTGGGCGCGCGCGGCCTCGAACGTAAGCCAATGGAGGCTCCGGCACGCGATCGCCGTCTTCCTGGTTCTGCTCGCCATCCTCTCCAAACCGGTCGCCGTGATCCTTCCCGTGCTGTTCGTCGCGTACGAATTCTGCTCCGGCGCCCACGCCGGAGTCTTTAGCTGGCGCTGGGGGAACAAGCAGTCCCACCCACTCCTGACTCGCGTATTTGCATTAACAGCGATCTTTCTGGTTGTCGGCGGCGTTTCCACAGCGATCTTCCGCACCCTGTTGGATAGAGACGCGATGCATGGGGGCTGGTTGATCGTGGTATCGATTGGCCTGTTGCTCCTGATGCTAGCGGCCGCGCCATCCCCCCGGGAGCTGTCGGGTTTTCGCGCGGGAACCAGCACCGGCATACGGGTATTAGGTCCGCCGTTCGTGGTACTCAGTGTCGTGTTCGGCGCCGGCTCCGCTTGGACCATCTGGGCGCAACAACAGGTGGGCGCCATCAAAGGTGGATTGGAACTGGTGCCCACGCTAAACCAGACGTTTGAGATCATGCTCGACTACGCGGAAAAGGCTTTCGTGCCCATCCACATGAGCGCTTCCTATGCCTGGACCGTCATTCCGTATGTCAGCGTGAAAGGTGTGCTCGGAGCGGCACTGGTTGGTGCGGCAATCTGGATCGCTGTACGCCTGGCCGGTTCGCCGGATCGCAATCGCCGGCTCGTCGCTTTCGGGATTTTCTGGTTTTTCATCGCTTTGATCCCGGTCTCGAACCTCATATCGACCAGCACCAAGATGGCCGACCGCTATCTGTTCGTGCCCACGGCCGGAGCCATCCTGGTAGTGCTCGCGCTGGCTGCCATGTATTTCCCCTCCTCGCGGCCCAAGCAGTCCGCGGTCTGCGCTGCTCTCGCGTTGGTGGCAACCGTTTTCACCTTGTGCGCTTACGCCCGCGCGGAAGTCTGGTGCGGCAAAACCGTTGAATGGAACGGCCGTCCCCAGCCAGGTCTGAGCCTGTGGACAACCGCGGTCGATACCGATCCTGGAAATATGTGGTCGCTGACGAACTTGGGGTTGGCGTATCTCCACTTGAATCCGCCGGAGGCCGATAAAGCGCTGGTCTATCTGAATCAGGCAATGCAGATTGGCGAATCCAACCAATCGAACATTGCGGGCAACTTCCGGCTCATTCTTTCACCGGTGTACGAGGGTCTGGGCGATGCATATCTCACTCGAGCATCCAACCTCGACGGCGGCACACCCGGCTCTTCGGCTTGGCAACAGAAGAAGGAAGCGTACGCCAATGCGGTGAAGTACTTTGGGTTGGCGTCGCGGATCGCGTCGGGCTTCGCATCGTCCGATGCGCGGCTTCTCAGCCGGCTTGCGGAGGCGTGCGAAGGCCAGGCAAAGATGGCTACCCAGGAACTTGCAACCGCTCCGCCGGATGCGCGGGAGCCATTGATCCGTGAGAGGGATGAACTGCGCCGCGAGTCCGAAGAGGCCGTGCGCCACGCGCTGGAGCTCCTGGCTGCCGGCAATGTGCCCTCGATCGATCCCAACTACCGAACAGCGATGATTGAGCGGGGCAACATCGTTTTCAGTCGCGAAGTTGGTGCATCGAACGAGGAGAAGCTCAATTACTATCGTCAAGCACTGGCTCGCTACCAGGAGGCCGCCGCACTCTTTCCGGACGACCCGCGGCCGCTGTTAGACGAAGGGCTTTGCTATGAGCGTCTGACTGCCATCGCGCCATCTCCCGAGGAGAAACGGCAGCAGCTCGCGCTCGGGGAGGCGGTCTTGCGCAAAGCGCTCACGCTCGATACCGACGCGCCGGACTACAACAGGTCTCTTCCCTACAGAGCTCTGGCGTCGCTTTACTCACACGTAAGCGATTATCGTGCCGTGCTGGACTCGCTGAAGAAGGCGCAACAAGCCAACCCAGCCGCATCGGCGGCAATAGCCCGCGATATCCAGACGGTAGAGCAGTATCTCGCAAGACAGCCAAAGACCCCGTGAGAGCCGTTCGATTCAGGTGGAGCGGAATGGGTTACGCGCCAGGACTGTTCCATACTGTTGTCCATGGTTCAAGTCCTCCGTGTACAAGACCTCGGCGCCTCCGGATTCCGCGGCAGCTAGAATCAGGGCGTCCCAGAAGGAGATCTGGTAGCGTTCTTCATTTTGAATAGCCGCCGTGATTTGCGATGGGCCGACGACGATGAGTGGAGAATCCAGCAGAGCGGCGGTGGCGTCGCCCAACTCCCGGCGCGGCATGCCGAGCTTTCTTGAGCCGGCCGCGTAGAACTCCTGAACTACTTGGGTGCTCAGCAACATACGGCCAGTCAGAGCATACTGCCGAAAGAGCTCTTTCGCGCGTGCCTGTTTGCCCGCATCACCCCCGTACATATAGAGCAGCACGTTGGTGTCAAAAAAGGCTTTAGCGCCGTTCATACAATTCTTCGCGCCGGATCGAGCCGGGGTCGGCTGTGAAGTAGGGTCCTCGATCGGCGAGAGCAAGCAACCTATCGGCGGCCGCCCGTACCCGCCCCTCTCGTTCTAGCATTTCCTGCAGCATCTGCCGCACGAGTGTGTTGATGGCCGTGTCATGCTCGGCGGCGTAGACCTTGGCTTGCCGGAGGAGATCCGCAGGGAGGTTGAAAGTAATATTGCGGGTTTCCACATAAAATAGTGTATCACATATTAATGTGGATCTTGCGAAGACCTTTCATCGCTGATTGCAGCTTTGTGGAATAGGCCTTCGGCCTGTCATCGCCTTTGGTTAGTCACCTATGCTTTTCCGTCGGTCGCGTGGCCGTTGGCGCCGGATACTTCTTTCAGCACGTCCGACACGACTTCCGGCTTGCGGTCGGAATGCAATTCGGCGCTCATGCGGCGCAGTGCCACGCCGATGATATCGCGGTGATGCAGCTTCGAGCCGGGACCCATGCCGCTCAGTTCCAGCCAAAGCCGATGCGCCAGGTCGATGTCTTCGGGCCACAAACGCGGCGGGTGCGGACCCAGGTTGAAGAACACCACGTCCTTCTGATTCTCGAGCACGATTTCGAGCGAGATGGAAGGCCGCGGCTCCGGCAACTGTTCCCAGTACCGGCCCACCTGGGCGCCCTGTTCGGACGGGGACAGCTTGGGCGACAGGCCCATGACGACGCGCGAGGATTGAAGGCGGGCGGCAGTTTGGACCACGGCCTCGTACGGGTCCGACCCCGGCACTACCATCAGCTCCACGTGCTTGCCGGCTTTTTCCGCCAGGTTCACCACGCGGGTGAAGACGTTGGTTTCATCGTCGGAGAAAATCTGGTCGGTGTCGAGCGGGTGCTCGCCCGAGGCGGCCTGCGTGACCTGGCGCACGCTGAGCACTACGATATCCTGCTTGCGCGTATCGTTCTTGGCCAAGATGCGGGAAAGATGTTGCATGCGATTGGGATTGCGCACGGCCACCAGCACGTTGCCGGGACGGACGCTGGTGGTGCCGGCGCTCAGCTCATCCTTGGGATCGAGGCGGAATTTTTCCAGTTCCGCCGGGTGGGCGGCTTTGCGCTTGCGGTTGGCAATATCGGAGAGTTCGAAGACGATGAAGAAGGCGATAGTGAAGGTGACGCCGGAGATGGTGGCCACCTCCTTGGTCAGAACATTGATAATTGCCAGGGCGAACAGCGAAAGCGTGATCAGCAGCAAGCCCAGCGGGATTTCCGTGTTACCCAAACGGAAATTCAGCGGCACTTTCCATTCCCGCCCGGTGGGCTGCTTATAGCGCAGCACCAACACCGAAAGCGCCTTCATGGCAAAGCTCCACACCACCCCGAAGGCGTAGGCTTCGCCCAACATGTTCACGTCGCCGCGGCTAATGACGATGGTTACCAGTTGCAGGATGACGATCAGGTTGATGATGCGGGAAGTGGTTCCATAGCGGCCATGGGGGTGACGAAACCAGTCGGGCAGCACGCCGTCCTCAGCCACGCGGTTGAGCACGCCGTTGGAACCGATGATGGCCGTGTTCACCGCGCCGGACAGAATCAACATGCCCACCAGCACCACGAAGCCGTGAAAGAGCATACGCACCGGCAGCGGGCCGATCAGGAACATCGACAGGCCGCCGATTAGGTTATCCAGGAAGTGCTGGCGTTGAACGTCGGGTATGATCATCACCGCGAAGAACGAAACCAGGGACGTGAAGAGCATGCTGTAGATGAAAATCACGAATCCGGCGCGCTCCAGGTTCTTGAGCTTCGGAAAGGCGATTTCGCGATTCACCTGGGCCAGGCTCTCCTCGCCGCTCATGGCCAGGAGCGAATGACCCAGGCCGACCAGGATGGCGATGAAAGTGATTTTCGGCGCAACCGTACCTTTGAGCCACCCCAGCGCATCCGGCGCAAAATGCAGATTGCTCATGGTGGGAAGCGGGACAGGCTGGTAGCCGCGCGTGAAGATGGTCGCCAGGCACCAGGCGATTAGGATCACCACCATCACCGTGGTGATCTGCATGATGCGAAGCGCCTTTTCGCTGGATTCGTGAATGCCGATGATGTTCTTGCGCCAGAAATAAATCGTGACCCCGGCGGCAAAAACCGCGGCAAAATACGGCGGGTGGACGTGCAGACTCGGGATGCGCAGGTATTCAGCGGTTTCGTTGATCAAGCCGCCCAGGTACAAACCCGCGCTGACGGCGCTGATAGGGCCGGTCAACACGTAATCGAACATCAAGGCCGAGACCGAAAACTTGGCCAGCGTGCCGCCCATCGCCTCGTGCACCACTTTGTAAACGCCGCCGCGCACGAACATCGAGCAGCTCTCGATGTAGATGGCGCGCACGGCGTAGGAGAACAGCATGATGCTGAGGATGAACCAGGGCGCGGCCTTCCCGATCGCCTGCTCCGCAATACCGCCGACGTAGTAAGCCGAAGAGGCCAAGTCGCTGAGCACGATGGCGGCGGCCCGCCAGAACGAAATGAACGACAACATGACGGTGGTGGCGACAACTACTTTCACCGTCCCTTGCCGCTGTCCGGAAGTCACGAAACGTCTTCTCCGTCTTGGCGCCAGAGAGCCATAAATCAAGGTTCGAGCAATGTTTCTGAGGTGAAATAAGCCTTCACATCTTAACATGCGCGGCAGGCTACCATCAGAGTGTGGAGCGGGAGCGGCAAGGCAGCAACCGCGAGCGGCCAACCCCGGATGCTGCCCAACTGGCGCGCGCCGTGGCTTCGCGGTTGCGCGCCGCGGGATACCAGGCCTACCTGGTGGGCGGCTCGGTGCGCGATCTTCTGCTGGGCGTGACGCCCACCGATTTCGACATTTCCACCGACGCACGCCCCGAGGGCCTGATAGACCTGTTCCCCGGTTCCGGAGCGGTGGGCGCGCACTTCGGGGTAGTGCTGGTGCGTGAGGGCGCCGTTCAGGTCGAAGTGGCGACTTTTCGCAGCGACCGCGAGTATGACGACGGCAGGCGCCCCACCTCAGTCGAGTTTGAAACCGATCCCCGTGCCGATGTGCTGCGGCGCGACTTCACCATCAACGGGCTCATGATGGATCCTACAACGGGAGCAGTGCTGGATTTTGTGGGAGGGCGCCGCGACCTGGAAGCGCGCACGGTACGCGCCATAGGCGACCCCGAGGCACGCTTCGCGGAAGACCATTTGCGCCTGCTGCGGGCGGTTCGGTTCGCGGCCCGGCTCGGTTTCCAGATCGAAACCGAAACTTGGGCGGCGATGGTGCGGCGGCACGAGTCGATCATGAAGGTGGCGCCGGAGCGGGTGCGGGATGAGCTGGAACGGATACTGACCGAAGGAGGGGCGCGCCGCGGTTTCGAGCTGCTGGACGCGAGCGGCATGTTAAGCGTGCTGCTGCCGGAAGTGGCGGCGATGAAAGGCGTGGCGCAGCCGCCTGAGTTCCATCCCGAGGGCGATGTGTGGACGCACACGCTGCTCCTGCTCGAAAACCTGAAGGGCGCCAGCCCCACCCTGGCCTGGGGCGCGCTGCTGCACGACGTGGGCAAGCCCCCCACCTTTCGAATGGCGGACCGCATTCGCTTCGATGGCCACGCCGAAGAAGGCGCGCGGCTGGCGCGCGGGATTCTGGCACGCCTGCGCGCCTCGCGCGACGAGACCGAACAAGTGGAGGCGCTGGTGGCCAATCACATGCGCTTCCTGAACGTGGGACGGATGAAGGAGAGCACCCTGAAACGCTTCCTGCGCCAACCGAATTTCGACGATCACCTGGAGTTGCATCGCCTCGATTGTTTGGCCGGCAGCGGCCACTTGGAAGGGTGGGAATTCTGCCGCCGGCGCCTGGCCGAACTCGGCGAAGAACAGTTGAAGCCTAAGCGCCTTGTGAGCGGCGCCGACCTGATCGCCGCCGGTTACATCGCGGGCCCGCAGTTCGCGAAGATCCTCGACGCCGTCGAAGACGCGCAGCTAGAGGGCAGCGTGGCAACAGCGGAGGAAGCGCTGGAATGGGTGCGGAAGAGATATCGGCCGGAGGGGCGGTAGCCGGGTTGCTTACTCTGCAGGCGGCCAGCGCTACGCCCCGTGGATCAGATTGACGATCTCCACCACCCCGACGTGTTCGCGCACCCGGTATACCGCAATAAGGGGCAGAGGCGGCAGGGGAAGGTTCCCAGTCTGGGCAGGCGTTCGTAAATGGTCTGGCCAATGCGCTGCGCTGAGGTTGTCCCGGCGAATGTAGTCAACGATGTCTTGGAAGTCGGCCGGTAGCATATCGAGCAACGCATGGGCCTGCTGGCGTTCGTGATCGAGATTCGCTTCCACTGCTGTCAGTATATTCTCGGAAGCCGGGCTAACTCTGTCGCGCTCCCGGTCGCGCCCCCTCCTCCGTTTCCTGATCGGGGCCCCAAGGCAGGTTCAATCAACTGCGGATTCGAATCTTGTGTTTGTCAACCACGACAAGTTTGCCGGCCAGGCTCATTTGAGCCAGGCGGGGGATTGCCGAGCGAAGAGCGGCGTCGATGGCCTCCTCTATCGCCGGGTGGATACGGAAACGCACAACCCCGGGCGTCTCGGCTGGGGGAAACCTGAGCACGTTGGCGAAGTCGGCGTCGAGCGTGACGAGTATCCTCTCTTGCTTGATGGCAGCATCCCGCACGACCGAATCGTCGGCTCCGGAAAGCCCAAGCTCCACCACCGAGACAGCATCGTGGCCCAGGGTCCGGAGCGTGCCGGCATGGAGTGGCGAGAGGTTCTCGTCCAGTAGGAGCTTCACGCTTCCGTAAGAACGACCTCGTCAGCCGCCAGCGCCGCGGCGTACTCCAGGCAGGCGCGCAAGTCCGCAACGGTGATCTGGGGGTAGGCGGCAATTAGTTGGTCGGAAGTTTCACCGGCCGCCATTTTTTCGAGCAGCAGGTAGACTGGGATGCGGGTGCCCTTCACGCACGGCTTGCCCATCATTACCGCGGGGTTCGACTCAATCCGTGCCGGGAACTTCATACTGCAACTCTACCACGCCCCGCGCGGCCATTCTCCCGGCGCATGAACCTCGCAACTCCTCAGGTCGTGGAACTTGAGTTGAGCCAGGCTTCAGGCTCGGCGGCTCACGGCCGGGCTGCGCCCGGCTGGACCGATTGAACGATCAGTCCGCAGGTTGAACAACCTGCCGCTCGAACCGGCGCGCGCTTACCCCCCGATCGAATACATCGGCCGCGGCGGAGCCACGAAATGGGTGCTATTGATTTCGTGGCCGGCCCACTTGCCGGCGATATTGCGGCGAATGGCGGCGGCGATTTCGGCATCGGGCGCGTGCGTTCGAAGCAACCCCTTCACATCGTCTTCTTCCAGGGCGAACAGGCAGTAGCGCAGCTTGCCATCCGAAGTCAGGCGGATGCGATTGCAGTTGCCGCAGAAAGGGCGGCTCACCGACGCGATGATGCCGACGCGTCCGATGCCGTCGGCAAAGGCATATTCCGAAGCGGGAGCGCGCGGGTCGGGGTCGGGTACCGGATGGAGCGGGGCGATTTCGCGCGCCAGCATGGCCAGAATGTCGTCGGCCAATAGCACCTTGCCGCGGTCCCACAGATTCTGCGCATCGAGCGGCATGAACTCGATGTAGCGGACCTCGAATCCGTTGCGGCGGGCGAAGTTCGCGAGGGGCACGATATCCGGTTCGACCAGGTTCTTGACGGCTACGGCGTTGAGCTTGATGTTGACAAAGCCGGCCCGTTTGGCGGCGTCGAGCCCGGCCAGTACGCGATCTAGTTCGTCTCGCCGCGCGATCTGGCGGAAGCGTTCGCGGTCGAGCGTGTCCAGATGGACGTTGAGGCGGCGCAAGCCGGCGGCGTAGAGCGGCTCAGCGAACCGGTCCAGCAGGACGCCATTGGTGGTGAGCGCCAGGTCGCGGACGCCGGGAACCGCAGCCAGGCGGCGGATAAGATCGGGAAGATCGCGCCGCACCAGCGGTTCGCCGCCGGTGACGCGGATTTTATTCACGCCCAGGGTTACGGCGACGCCCACGAACCGCTCGATCTCCTCGTAAGTCAGGATTTCGCTGTGGGGCATGAAGGGGACACCCGTTTCCGGCATGCAATAGGTGCAGCGTATGTTGCAGCGGTCGGTAACGCTGATGCGAAGATTATCGTGAAGGCGCGCGAACGAATCGACCAGCGGCGCCGGTTCGACGACGGTCATCGCAGGGCCAGCATGCGCTCGAGCGGCGCCAGCGCCCGCGCCATAATGTCCGGCGGCAATTCCACGCGGGGCGTGAGATCGCGCAGAGCGTTGCGCAGCTTTTCGAGCGAGTTCAACCGCATGTACGGGCACTCGCTGCAATTGCACTGCTCGTTAGCCACGAAATAGAAACGCTTGGCGGGCGATTGCCGTTCGAGCGAAAAACGCACGCCGCTTTCGGTCATGACGATGAATTCCTGTGCGTCGCTGGACGAACAGTATTCGATGATGGCCGAGGTGGAGCCCACGAAATCGGCCATGGCAAGCACCGCTTCCGGGCATTCCGGGTGGGCTGCCACTTCGGCCCGCGGATGTTCCAGCCGCGCCTCCGCCAGCCGCCGCGCCGGAAACGTGTCGTGCACGAAACAAACACCCTGCCACACTTCCAGATTCTGCCGGCCTGTCTGCCGCTTCACAAAAGCGCCCAGATTTCGATCCGGGAGGAACATTACCGGCTTTTCCCGAGGAATAGAGTTCACCACTTTTACCGCATTCCGCGAGGTGCACAGAATGTCGCTCTCGGCTTTCACCTCCACCGAAGTGTTGATGTAGCTGACGATGACGTGGTCCGGGTGCGATTGGCGGAACGCGCGCACGGCCTCCACCGGGCAGCTCTCCACCAGGCTGCAACTGGCCTCGCGATCGGGCGCGACGACCACCCGGCCCGGGTTGATCACCTTGGCGGTTTCGGCCATGAACCAGACGCCGCAAAAGGCGATCACGTCGCCCGAGAAATCGCGCGCTTTCCGGGCCAGTTCCAGGCTGTCGCCGATGACATCGGCGAGTTCCTGAATCTCGGGTGCCTGGTAATGATGCGCCAGCAACGTGGCGTGGCGCTGTTTTTTGAGATCCAGGATCTCGTCAACAATGGTAGTCGCGGCGATCATGAGAACTAAAGACGAGTGCTACTCCGATTCTACCAGTCCGGCATAATGGGAACGTGCGAGTGGTGCTGATCTCGACCTACGAACTGGGCCGTCAACCGTTCGGGCTGGCTTCTCCGGCGGCGTGGTTGCGTGAGGAAGGGCACAATGTAGGATGTTTCGACCTTTCGCGTGCGCCGTTAGCGGCCGCGGCGGTGACCCATGCCGACATGGTTGCCTTCTTCCTCCCGATGCACACCGCCACCCGGCTGGCGCTCCGCGTCATCGAGCGGGTCCGCGCCGCCAATCCGCGCGCCGTGCTGTGCGCCTATGGGCTTTATGCGCCGCTCAGCGAAGCGATTCTGCGCCAGGCGGGCGTGGCCCACATCATCGGAGGCGAATTCGAAAAGGCGCTTGTCGATCTGTGCCGGACGCTGGCAAGCGCGGAAACCACGGGCCCATCGCGGCTGATCGTGCTCGATCGCCAGCAGTTTCGCGTGCCGGACCGCGCCGGCCTTCCGCCGCTGGCCTCTTACGCCCGTTTGGCGGCCGGCGGCGCGACTAAGACTGTAGGCTACGCCGAAACCACTCGCGGCTGCAAGCACCTGTGCCGCCATTGCCCGGTGGTTCCCGTGTACCGGGGCCGGTTCCGCGTGGTGCAGGCGGAGGTGGTGCTGGAAGACATCCGCCGCCAGGTTGCCGTTGGCGCCCAGCACATCACTTTCGGCGATCCGGATTTCTTCAACGCTCCCGGCCACGCGGTTCGCCTGGTGGAAGCGTTGCACCGCGAGTGGCCGGAGCTGACCTACGACCCCACCATCAAGATTGAGCACCTGCTGGCGCATCGCGACCTGGCGCCGGTCTTGCGCGCCACCGGGTGCCTGTTCGTGACCAGCGCCGTGGAATCGCTCGACGACGCGGTGCTGGCCACCCTGGCCAAGGGCCATACTCGCGCGGATTTCCTGGAAGCCCTGGCGCTCACCCGTGCCGCCCGCCTTCCCGTGGCGCCCACGTTCATTCCGTTCAATCCCTGGACCACTCTCGCCGGCTACCGCGCCTTTCTCAGAGAGATTGCCGAGCTCGACCTGGTCGATTCGGTGGCGCCCATCCAACTCGCCATTCGCCTGCTGATCCCGGAAGGCTCGTTGCTGCTCGACGTTCCCGAAATCCGGAGCAGGGTCGGTGCTTTCGACGCGCGCTCCTTGGCTTACCCATGGCAAAGCGACGACCCCGCGCTGGACCGCCTGCAATCGAAGATGCAGTCTCTGATTCAGTCCGAAGAACGCAGCCACGCGAGCCGGGCCGGCATTTTCCGCCAAATCTGGAGCGCCGCCCAGACGGCCGAGTTCCCCGATATCCCGCTAGCCGCCCGCGCCACCATCCCCTACCTGACCGAGCCCTGGTACTGTTGAGCGGAACCAACTGAAGAGCAGGTTGCTCTTTATTAGATACTTCTCACTTAAGCTCGTGGCGCGGCCTGCTAAGCCTAATGCCGCATACTTTTGTGTCCGTGATGTGATACATGCGCATAAGTTGTAGGGCGGACCCCCCTGGTCCGCAGCCGGCCCCCCGGCCGGCTCTTAGCCGGTGTCGGAGACTTGGTGCTTGGGGAAAAGAGCGGGACGAGGGCGTCCCGCGCAAACTGAAGTGAACCCCTGGAGTGAGACACGAAGTTAAGGGGGTAATCGCCGTTCGATGAGAAATCATTGCACGGCGAGGTTGATGGTGTCCACTCTGGAAGGACCTGAGCGGAGGATAGGGCAA
>JBEKYD010000062.1:0-28396 GCA_049511335.1 Bryobacteraceae bacterium
CGCATTTCGGGATTACCTCACCAAAAGTTAGGTTATCCCGAAACGTCAGGAAGCTGCCGAACGCCCTGTCAACCCAGCACTGCGACCAAAACCCCCGCCCGGAATGCGCCGGATCCAGGTATCAGGATAATTATTTTCTGTGACACAATCGATCCGCAGGACCCGCAGATAATGTTCACTGGGGCCGACAAGCGCACGCCATCGCTCTCTAGTATACTGCTGGCGAACTCTGCCGATCAGCGGATTGCGATTGCATCGTTAGCGTGGCCAGTGATTGGCCGATAATGGCAACATGCGTATTCAGCTCATCTCGAAAAAGTATTTGCCCGCTGCCGGAGGGTCCGAGCGCAGTATCCATGCCCTCCTGTTGCACGCTATTGCGCGCGGCCATGAAGTTGAGGCGGTAGTATGCGCGGATCCGAAGTATCGAGGTGTTGCGGCGATGGGTTCGGTGGCGTTAAGACTTGCGGCGACCGAGAACGAGATAGCGAACGCCATATCGCGATTCGCACCCGAAGTTGTCTTCACCCAGATCGATTGGAGCGAGACGGCAGTCGAATGTGCGCGACAGGCGCACATCCCTGTGGTTTATTTCTCCCGAGTGGGCGACGCAAATTCCGGAGCTGACCTCCTGGTTTTCAACTCACATTCAATTCGCGACCTCTGGGTCCGCGAACGTCCGGAACTCGAGTATCGGTCCTTGGTTCTTTACCCAACAATACTTGCCGACGACCTAGGTCCGGCCCAACCCGCAGGAGCCGCCATCCTGTGCATCAACCCGGTTCGAGCGAAAGGCGGCCACCTTATACTAGAGATTGCGCACCGGCTTCCAGAAATGCGTTTCCTAGCCGTACGTGGCTGGTGCGATCCATCAGCCGACGGTGTTGATTTCAGCCGAACTCCCAACGTCAAGCTCGTTCCCCCACGTGGCGGAATCAAGCATTTCTGCGCTGAGTCATTTCTGTTGCTAGTGCCATCGGTCTGGAACGAACCCTTTGGCCGGGTCGTCGTTGAAGCCATGAGTTTCGGCTTGCCCGTCTTAGCGTATCGCCGAGGCGGCATCCCTGAGGCGATGGGAGGCGCTGGAGTGCTCCTGCCCGAGGAGGCTGACGCGACTACGTGGGTTGAAGCAATTCAGAAACTCACGAATTCCCCTGAGGCTTATGCCGCCCAGCGGGACTTAGCGCTACGCCGGGCTGCACGGTATCCGGCCGAATGCGACCCTGGCCGGTTCTTTGATCGGTTGTCGGCTCTCCTGGATGCGTACTCGGGGCCTCTGCCGCTCATCGGAGCTCCCGGTCGTCGTGTGAACAGCGAATGGTTCAGCAATCTGGAGGACCGGTGACGAATATCGTCTACATGAATTCTCACGACACTGGCAGATATGTTCAGCCGTATGGCCATGACGTGCCAGCGCCCAACCTGCAGAAACTCGCTCAAGAAGGAGTGCTCTTCCGGCAGGCGCACAGCGCCGCGCCCACGTGCTCGCTGAGCCGTGCCAGCTTGCTCACCGGGCAATGCTCGCATTCAAACGGAATGGTGGGCCTTGTGCATCTTGGCTTCTCCCTCAACGACTACAGGCGCCACATGCTCCACACATTGCGATCCGAGGGATATTACTCGGCCCTTTCGGGGGAACAGCACATCGCACGTGACGCTTCGGTGATCGGGTATGACTTAGTGCTTACACGGCAGGGCGCATTCTCCGGTCCATCCACGGCGGGGCCGTGGAGTTTCTCGAAAACACGCCGAAACAACCCTTCTTTCTTGAGGTTGGCTTCAATGAAACCCACCGCAGGTTTCACGATCCAACTCCGCGTCAGGAGGCACGGTACTGCCTGCCGCCGAATCTGCGGCGATTTCTATAGCGCCTCTTACAGCAGTTTGCTGTTGCATTCCCATTGTCAAGACCGTTTCGGCGATGGAGGTTACCATGACTGAAAGGCTGCGGGTTGCGGTTATCCATGCGCTGCACGATGGCATTGTTTCAATGTATACTGGCGTCGGGCGAGTAGCAGCGAATGTGGTCGCCAGCTTCGACCAAGTTCGACGGGCGACGATTCCGAATGCCGAAGTATCCCTGCACCTGATCACTACTGAGTACCCGCCCGAATCCCCGGCGTACAGCTTGGCCGTGAATCGGCGCAGCCTATCCGCAGTTGAAGCCTACGATGGCACGCTTGTTGCTGTGAGTACGCCTCGCGGCTGCATCACATGCAGGGAGATATGGGGAGGGCCAGATCGCTGGCGCATCGCGGGTGTCGAGGCTTTTGATGTCGCAATGGGAATCGCTGAGCGATACGACCGGACGTTCGTATTTGCGCACGACATCGTATTCGCGAATCTTCTGAATCAGCTTCCCAGGGCACGCGGCCAGAATGTCCGCCTCATTTGGATACCTCATTCCACGGCGCGAATCCACCGTTACGGTTCTCTTGACGGACCGCGCGAGGAGATCGAACTCGAGGTGGCTGCCTCTATCAATCAAGACTCCCGGGCCTACGCCGGCGCGATAGGAGGGTTTATGGCGCGGCATCTTGAGAGGGAGCTTGGGATAACCCGCGAGCGTATCGTCGCCTTCGCAAACGGCCTCGTCGTAAACCGCGAGTCGTATCCTATTATGACCTCGAACGAATCCGCCGAGCTTCTCCGCTCTGCCGGGGTCCCGGATAGCGAACCGTTGGTGCTGTTCTGGGGCCGAGCGGCACCTGAAAAGGGAGTAGACATTCTGATCAATGCGTGGAAGGCGGTGCGTTCTGAGGCGCACCTCCTGGTAATTGCTTCGCCGGAAACCGCGACGTCTGCATTCCTGCAGGATGTGGCAGAGGCTACACGTGTCCTTGGTCATCGAGCCACCGCTGTCTTTCACTTCGATCCGGTGCTACCGTTCGCGGCTCTGTCACATCCGCGCACTGCCGTGGTGGTGATCCCGTCTCGATCCGAACCATGCTCGTTGACTGCTATGGAAGCGAAACTATACTCGCGCACCGGAGCGTTTGTCACACTGTTGTCGGCCGTAGACGGCTTGCTCGAACAGGCTGTACTTGGTGGGACCATAAAGGCCCCACTGGAGCCGAGGATGTTGGCGCAGGCGATCGATTCGGCATTGCAACTGCCCGTTGCGAAGCGACGCGAGATGGCTCAACGTGCACATTTGAGCCTCTCGGGTTGGAACTTCGCAGACAACTATTCGCGAGGGATGAGGGCGGTGTGGGAGAGTATAAACGACGACGTCCTCCTCCTCTCCTAACGTTCGCTCTCAGCCCGCTTCGAAATCCTGAGGCAGCGGCTCCGTCCCAGGAATTCACAGGGATTGTGATTCTACGCGGCTTTTCCTCAAATTGCGAAAAGTGCCATCTCGCATCATCCGAGCGACGGGCCTGTCGTTCAAATCTCGGCCGCGCCGCCGCGAACTGCGAACGTGCTATCGTGCACTCGGGGGGTTAGCTATCAGAGTATGAACTATGCAACCGTTTCGTCACCGCTAACGGGACGTACGTGCAAAGCTGGTCGGGCTGCCCGTACGATTGCAGATGTGTCTGGGTACGCAACGATTCAGACGCTCTATGTTGAGCTGCTTTTCAGTTGCAACTTCCGCTGCCGTCACTGTTATCAGGGCGAAAACCTTGAGCGCACAGAGAAGCTCTCGCGCACTGACGTAGCCTCCTTGATGAAACATTTCAACGACAATTACGACACCCGATCGACTACGTTCCTGGGCGGTGAGCCGTTTCTCCATCCCGACATCCTACTGATCCTGCGTGATGCAAGAGCGCTGGGGATGTCGGTTGCCATCTGCACCAATGGGTTTAAGATCTCGCGCAAACTCGAAAATTGCCCGGGGTTGATCGACGATCTTCGTGTGTCGATCGACGGTCTCGGGAAGGCCCACGATTTGATCCGGCGCCGCACAGGCAGCTTTGACGCTTGTGTGGAAACGTTGCGCACGGCGAAGACTTTGAAGATTCCCACTTCAGTGACCCACACCCTTACAGCGACAAACGCCGACGACCTTCCCGGGCTAACCCACTTCTTGGCTGGCCTCGGAGTAAGCTATCTGAAACTTCACCGACTCCGCAACATTGGCTTCGCGTCGACCGATCCTTCGCTTGAACCGACCTCTGACCAGCTGAATATGATCGCACAACTTGTCCCGGGGCTGAGGCGGACCGCCGGCGTGGACTTAATCGTGGATGGTGACCTGCTGGGCGACACTTTTGAAATGTCTGCCGACCAACAGCTGCGAACCGTTCCCACAGTGTTGGACCACGTCGAATTGAACCCTGACGGTAATATCTATCTCTCCTGTAAAGCTGTTGGCGACGCCGAGAAGGCGGCTTTTCATTACGATCGTGACACCGACACTGTTTCTTACCGCCCGACGGCGACGGACGAGTTGACTCTCACGACACCGCAGGTTGTCTATTACCAGATCGGGGCGGCCGCATCTTCCTAATTGTTCTGTATCCGCCTAGGCGTGAGATTTCGCTCAGGATGGAGTATCCGTTCGGCCGGTGATCGCCGGACCACTTCGGTAGCCGACTACGATTCTTTCCGTTGCACTTAGTCTCTGAGTTTCACCCAGAACGAAGTTCTGAGCCAGGTCAATGCGATACGCCGCCGGCAATGAAATTCTGGACCTGCGCCTAGCCGTTGAAGTGCTCCGGGGGTATCGTCGCCTACTCGTACAAAGCTCGAATGGAGATGCTTCGAAGGGCGTGCCGGCGAACGCCACGACGTCAACTGACCCGGCAGTAGCTACCGATATTCACTCGGACCGTATCGGAAGCACCGCGGCCACACAACAGGATCGGTATTCACTCTTAACGCTGTCCACAGACTCCGCTTGCAGCCCGACAGGAGCCGTTTTTCGAGGGCCATGAGTCCGACCGCGTAGCCCAGTGCGCTTCCCCCAACGCGTTTCGGGATTCCCCCTATCGTCTGGCGGGCAGGCTTCGCGGTGACTACCGATTGATTCCGGGCAGGTCTATCGCGTACACGTTGCCCTTGACCTCGGTGTACTCGAACGCCATCTGCTCGGTACCAGGGCGCCAGGCGGGACTGCGCACCACCGAGCCATATGCCGTATAGTTGGTAACCTGCTTGGTCTCCCCGGTGATCCGGTCGATCCAATAAACATTCCATACGCCGTCCGGACAGGCGGTGTATGCGATCCGGCGATTGTCCGAAGCGAAAGAGTACGCATAATGCAGGCCCGGGCTGGCCAGGATCGTCTGCTGGTGTTGGCCGCTTCGATCCATGATCGAGATGGTGGTCCCTTCGCCGCGGTACAACTCGTACGCGATCCATTGCCCATCCCCCGATAGGACCGGGAAGCCGGCGCCTTCCCGGTCGAACGTCACCTGGCGGGCCGATCCGCCTTGCAAGGGAAGAATCCAGATGTTCAAGGGCCTTCCGGAGTCGTAGACCATCTCCCGCAGGTCTGGCGTCAGGTGAGCGCGGGTGTGATACTCCTTGAATTCCATCAGAACCTGTTGCGATCCATCGGCCGGTTGGAACTTGCGTATCGTGAATTGACCGGCGGTCGCGAATGTATACCAGATGGCCTTGCTATCGGCCGTCCAGCCGGGGCCGTTCGCCAAACCCTGGTCGGACACCACCGGCGTGGCGTTCGCGCCGTCGGCATCCATCGTCCACAAGTCCTGGACGGAATTCTGCGTCTGCACTAAGTAGGCGAGGTGCTGGCCGTCGGGTGAGTACGCCGGCAGTTTCGCTCGCACCACCTCATCTTGATACAGCGCTTTCGGCGGGGTTCCCTCCGTTCCGTTTTGCCAGATTTGGCTCACGGTTCTCATGCGCGTGAAGAACAGCCGTTTTCCGTCGTGTGAAAGCGCGATCCCGGTGGGCACATCCGTCCCGGTTTTGTAAAGCGCCAGGGCCGGCGCATTCCCGGAAAGCAGCGCCGAATAGATTCCGAATCCGTCCTTTGCCATGGCGCCGAAGTATACTGTCCGGCCGTCAGGGCTCAGCACCGGACTCATCTGGTTCACCAGATTGCCAGTCGCGATCTGCTTCGGCTCGCCGGACGCCGGATCCACCATCCAGAGCGTATTGACGCTGGCTCGGGCCCCCATCTGACCGAGCGAGGCGATGATGAGAAGCTTGCCGTCCGCGCTCCAACTGGGATCAGCGTGTTGTCCGGCGGGATTCCCTGCGACGGTTACCTGCCGCAGATGCGACCCGTCGGCGTCCACGGTGAAAATGGTGGATCCTCCTCCGCTTCCCCAATCAAACCAAGCGAGGTCGTTCGGAGACACGGATCGGAAGGCTACCCGGCGGCCGTCAGGTGACCAGACAGGTCGGGATCCGAATGGCGCCAGTTGGTGAGGCGAGCCGGATCCGGAGGCCGGTATTGTCCAGATGCCCTGGCGGGCCACCGAGTGGTAGGCGATGGTTTTGCCGTCGGGAGACCAACTGGGTTCGATGTTCTGTTGCCCGTCGGAGGTCACCTGGCGCTCGCTGCCTCGCGGCCCGGCGGGGCGCACGTAGACTTCGAAGCGTCCGGAGCGGTTCGAGCTGAATGCCATCCAAGCGCCATCCGGGCTGAGCGACGCCCCCATCGAAAGTCCCGGCGCAGTAGTTATTTGAGACGCCTGCACGGATCCCGAAACTGCGCGGCCGGAAGCCAGCCAGCCGAAGCGCCAGGCCGCCCCTCCGCCGGCCAGAATCACCACCACCGCCGCCACGGCAATCAAACCCCGGAGCCCAGTCCGCCGTTTTGGTTGTGCCGCAGCTCGCTTGCCGGATTCCGATTCCTCTTTCACCTCTTCGAGCGCAACGGCCAGATCGGACATGTGCTGAAACCGGCGGCCGGGCTCTTTGCGGAGGCAACGCGCGATGATGCGTCCGAGTTCCTCCGGCGTCTTTTCACGGATTTCGCCAGGCGGCTTTGGTTCGTCGCGCAGCACCGAAGAAAGCGTCGAGAGCCGCGTTGTGCCGTGAAACGCGCGCTGGCCGGTGATCATTTCGTACAGCACCGCGCCGAAAGAGAAGATATCGGAGCGCCCGTCCAGAGGCTTTCCTTCGGCCTGCTCGGGAGACATGTAGGCCGCCGTACCGACGATGGTTCCTTCGGCGGTCCGCTCGATTTCGGCCAGGGTCTCGGTGGCGTCGGTCTCGCTGGCGCCGCGTTCCAGCAGTTTTGCCAGCCCGAAATCCAGCAGCTTGACGGCGCCTTGCTCCGTAATCATGACGTTGGATGGTTTCAGATCGCGGTGCACGATACCCGCCGCATGGGCCACCGCAAGTGCGTCGGCCATCTGTGCGGCGTACCGCAATGCCTCGCCTAGCAGTAAACCTTTTCGCGGGATCACCTGGCCCAGTGTCTTGCCGGCCACGTACTCCATGGCGATGAAGAGAACACCATCGGCCTCATTGATGTCGTAGATGTGGACGATGTTAGGGTGGTTGAGCGCCGAAGCCGCCCTGGCCTCCTGCACGAACCGGCGCCGGCGGTCAGGATTGTTTACCGTCTCCGGCAGCAGCACCTTCAGCGCTACCAGGCGGTCCAGGTGCTGGTCCCGTGCTCGGTATACGGTGCCCATGCCTCCCTGGCCGAGTTCGTCAGTGACCTCGAAATGAGCGATCTTCTTGCCGAGCATTGCAGCAGATAGCATAGCGGCTTGGGCTTGGAACATGCAATTTCACTGGAACCTCAAGTGCTCCGGCCACATTAGACGTCAGCGGCCAGGAGATATGGTCCAACCAGCTCTCGACAGGCTGTGCATGAATCGCTCGCCACCCGCAAAGAGCCAATGTAGGCGGGAAACGCCCAGGCCGGAGTCTTGGTGGCTCCTGATGGCACCGGGTTCCTGTTGCGAAATCCCTTCCGTCCACCAATCTCCCAGGAAGTCCGCTTCTGAGCGATGGGGCCTAACCCCATGGCCAGCCCAGCGAATGCGACCGTGGCGGAACTTCTCGCTTCCAATCGCTACCGATATTTACGGATATCGTTCCGCTTTCAGATTCCGCGTGACGACGCCCGTTGTTCCGTGGTCGGAATTGATTAGCCTGCGCGGCCCGGCCGCCGCGGGAAGCACCGGATCAGCCTGAGCTGCGTATCGTAAAGGGCCATGTGGTCCCTGAACAAGGCCGCCGCGCGCCGATGGACCGGGATTGAAATAAAACATGTATCTTGCTTTTTGTTTTGGCGTAAGCTAATGGAAGGAGAAAGATAATGGCTGACGAGATTTCACGAGTTGAGTATTACGTAGCAGCAATACCTCACAAGACCGGGGAAGGCGCTCGGGTCTTGACGGCTTTCAAAGATGCCGGAATGAACCTGAAGGGCTGCCTGAGCTACCGGAAAACGGCCCGGAACGCCGAAATCATCTTTGTTCTGGACGAGAAGACGCCGGGAGTCGGCGCGGCAGGCAAGAAAGCCGCCCTCACCCTGGGCAAGAAGCAGAAGGCGTTCCTGGTAAACGGCGAAGACCGTCCCGGCGCAGTGGCCGAGTTGATGTGCAAACTGGCGGAAGCGGGCATCAACGTGATCTCGATGCATGCCCTGTGCGCGGGCGCGGGCCGCTTCGGCGCACTCATCGCAGTCGAGCCGACCGACGTACGCAAAGCGGCTAAGGCTCTGGGCGCGGTGTAAATTGCCGAGGATGGCAGCGTTGGGCAGTACATCAGACCGCAATGTCCTAAACCTGCTATACTAAAGCTGGCATCTCCCACCAAGAGCGGAGTGGAATAGTAGCTGTTTTCCGGCCCGCTGAATCGTCCGTCCCTGATGTCCCTTGCCAGAAAGGACGGAACGACACGGAACGCTTTGATACCCAAGGCTCACCCAAATCAAGCAAACTACCAACATTTCAGAAAGGCGATGAAGCCCCTCTTGCTAAGCGGACGCACCAAGGCACAGCGGGAATCTTCCGCAACTTCCGAAACGACCTAGACCTCCCGCCCCGACTCGTAATCGGAAAGGAAGTCATTGCGGTATTATCGGTCAGCCCACTTCAACGCGACCACGACACGCTGGCAAGTTTGTTGGATCGTGACCAATGGAGGGTTCACAGCGCTCTGAGTCTCAGATCTGCGTCTATGTTTTTAGAAACGCACGCAGTTCCGCTGATAATCTGTGAGCACGACCTATTGCCGGGTAGGTGGACACAACTGTTGGACGAAATACGGCTACTTTCGATTCCGCCCTTGCTCATAGTGACTTCTCGGGTTGCAGATGCGTGCCTGTGGGCTGAAGCTCTTAACATGGGAGCTTACGATGTCCTGGCGAAACCCTTTGATCTAACGGAAGTGACACGTATCCTCAGTTCAGCTTGGCTGCATTGGCAGGAACAGTACTGTGTCGTCACGATGTCGCGAACACCAATGCCAATGGCAGCGGTGGCGTGAGATCGCCTTTCGAAGGAGGTTTTTGCAACGTGACACGCCGAAACGTTGCCTTCGCATTCATTCTACGGACCTTGTATCGCCGGGTGAAAGCATCGGTTGTTATCGCAAGTTAGTTGAGGAAGAACCAAACGCATGACGAAAATCTATATAGGAAACCTCAGCGTTTCGGCAACGGAAGACATGCTCCGTTCGCTCTTTGAAAAATACGGAACCGTAGAGCGGGTTAATATCGTGACAGACCGTGACACGGGACAGCCAAGGAACTTTGGATTTGTCGAGATGAGCGACCATGCGGACGCGGTAAAAGCAATCGCCGCTTTGAATGGTTGGAAATTCGACGGCCGCCCGTTAAATGTTAATGAGGCACGCCCTAAGACGGAACGTCCCAGGAGTGATCTTCCGAGCGGTGGCGGGTTTGGGCGGAAACGCTGGTAGGACGATTTTAAACGGCACAGCCTTGAAGGTGCGCCAAGCCCGTCCACAACTTTCATGGCAGTAGTCGAAAGCGGGGATGGCAACACAGCCAGTGATACGGCAGAAATTCTGAGAAAGGAACTCTTCATGCCTACAGGATTGGTTTTGATCGGCGGCGTTTTGGTCGTCGCCGCTGGTGGTCTGTTCTTTGTTTTGCTTCGCCACTCGAAAGCAGCCGAACCACCGCATTTTCGTTAAGCGCGCTGAAACCTGACTTTTGGGCTTCGGGAGAATTGCCCTTGCCTGTCTTAATTCGGTGATGCTATCCAGCGGCCACTCAAGAGCGGACTGGACCAACTGCTTTTCTGGCCGGCCGAGGCGTGCGTCCCTATGTCTCTTGCCAGAAGCAGTTCGGCTTCGCAGATCAGAGTCTTAAGTTCGGTCGCTGCGGAACTCAAAGGGTGCTATGCAAGACGTCTAAGGTTGGAACGACATCGACCGCCATCGGGATAGCTACCGATATCACGCCATAACGCTGTCTGGAAAACCGACCGCAACCTACCTCGCACGGGCCGCTTTCCGGATAGGCGACAGCCTGACCGGAGCGGATTGGACACTTCCCACATCGCCGTAAGCAGCGCAGGCGGTCAGCGATACGGACCGAAAGCGATTTGAATCGCGATGTCCGAAGTGGCTATATCTCAGGCTGGCAAGGCTATTGTAGCTGCACCGTGACGGTGACGTTGGCGGTCACGGTCACGCTGCCGGTCTGAATGGGAGTGGAAACGCTGGAAGCAACGCCCAGAACGACCGGCGAGGTAGCGGCGGACTCCTGCGCCGAAACCACCGGCCCGGCCTTGGCCCCCAGTCCGGCAGCGATGGCAGAGGCGTGGGCCAGGGCTTGCTTGGCGGCGGCGGTGAGCGCCTGCTGCTTTGTTGGGTCCGGATCGCGCAGGCCGAACGTGAGGCCACCGATAGTCGAAGCGCCGCTCTGGCTGGCGGCATCGATCAGCGCTCCAGGAAGCGTTAAATCGTACGTCGTTGCCTGCACCGTGTTGGCGGCGGTGTAGCCGATAATGCTGGGGTTCGTGCCGCTGTTGTAGCGCGGATACTCGGAATAGCCAATGGTCTGGATGCTGCCGCTAGAACCCAGTACCTGCTTCAGCGCGTTCAATACCGCGTTGGTCTGGGTTGCATTTAGCTGCGCCGCCTGCTGGGCCGTGGCGCCGTCGGTGGATACCGATACGGTTAGCAGCGCCTGGTCGGGCTGCACGCTGAGGCTAGCGGCACCCAGGGCCTGGATGGTGCCGGCGGTCTGCGCCGGCAATCCGGCTGCGCCTGCAAGCACGGCAAGAAGTATGATAAGGCGCGTTCTGCACATGGGGCCCTCCAGCCCCAGTCTACTCCGGTTTACACACATTTACGCGGCCTCACCGCAACTGAAAACGGCGCTTGGAGTCTAAAACCTTGAAGGTATCCGGGCGAGCCAAGATCGCGGCGCTCGCCGACATCGCCGTACTTCGGCAAGTGAAGTTTGCGATGAAAGGGCGGGACGATTGTGAAGGACCTGCTGACCCACTAAGCCTGAATTCCGAAGTCAGGCGTCGTGGCGTATATGCACGAGGCTCTATCCTGAGAACAGCTAACGATATTCGCCGTTAACGCTCCGGAACGGCAGCTCCCCGACGACCACAAGACCCGTTACCGGGGCCGGCCCGGCCGGTTGAGTTCTTGTTAGGCCGGCGTGTGCCGGATTTCATGCCGTCCACAGTGGGACAACAAAACGGGACGCCTCAAGCCCTGTTTTTCGGCGGTCTGTTCCCGTCCCGAAACTTACCATTTGTGAAACACGGGGCAATCCGACAGGTGTATGAAAGCCTAGCGTCCGGGCGAGACACACATTTAAACTACTGTAGCTTTCCGTAGGCATGCAGCAGGCGTGCGGTGTCTTGCCCGTCAATGACCAAGAAGTGTGCCACCCTCCCTTGGGCCCGCAGCTCCGCAACTTTTCCCTGCACGTCTCTAACAAGAAAGTCGGCAATTGGCCCGACGTGCTGGACCACAAACAAGTCGGCAGGCGTAGTGAAAAGTCGTACGATCTGGTCACCGTTTTTGCCACAGTCCGCGATCGTCATCTCTCGCTTACCGATACCCGGTCCCTTCAAAAGGAACGCCGCGATACGGCGGGTGCCATTGACAATGACATTCGCGGTACACAGGTCGTTCACTTCTCCACCCCAATCCTTCCGGTGGAAAGAGACGTTAATAATCTGTTCAAGAGCCAGCTGCACCTGATCCTCACTCCAATTGAGGAACCCACTCTTTAGGAAAGCAGCAACCATCGCAGGGTTGATGTCCCTGACCTTCTGGAAACTGTCAATATCCTCGATGTAAAGCCGGTCCTCGATCGGCAAGTCAGTGTATTCCGGAAGGGATGTCTGCCTGATCATCGCGAGGCCCCGGATGAGGCAACCAAAGTATTTAATGAGATTCTGGTATGCAATGTCTCCGGGGACAGATCCCAACGGGATCTCAGGGTTACGGAACAGATTATGTTCCAATTCTGTCGGGAAGATCTCCGTCATTCTGCGAACGACCTCATTACCCCACTGGTTCAACTGCTCCTGATACCGGCGAATGTCGCTTTCCCTGTTGTAGGTTCCCGCCTCTTTCCTTGTGGAATAATCCAGCTTTATCGCTTCCAAAACGGCGTAGCCGCGATTGACCAGTCCAATCAGGCCCTCGTTCGCCGAGGCCATCGAAATCTTGAGCCGCACTGTTGCCACCTCCCGAACGGCAGGCTTTAACCCAAGCGCGGGGGCCATGCCTACATAATTGTATGCGACCTCACCGTGTGCTCTTTACCTTGGGCGACTCCCGGCCCTCCGCGCAGCGCCCGGCATCGTGGGCGTTTGGTCGGCCACTCTTCCCGTCCCATGGCCTAGTCGATGCTACTGCGAACGGCGCTCAACCGGCTTCGCGGCTCGTTGTGCAAACGACCCTTTGTGGGACGTGACCAGCGAGCAACCCGGTGAACGCCGGATCGCTACCGATAATGCAAAATAATGCCCAACTCCTGTCGGCTGGACCGAAGGCTTCACGCTTTCCAGTGCTTTACCTGGCGCACCAGATCCCACATCATCCGGTCTATCGCACTGCCAGTATCTCCTGACGCTTCCCGTGTGTTGGCCAGGGCCGCCCAACAGAATCGGCTGGCGGTCCGTACCATGATAGTAGTTGTGCCGGGCAAGCTTCCTCCGTGCCACCAGTTGGGGACGCGGTTCACCGCCCAGCCCTTGGCATAACCGGCGTTCACTGGGCTCGCTGTGGTCATCTCCCGGATCGACCCTGGCCGAAGGATGTTACGACTTGCCGAGTGCCCGTCAACGTGGCTGGCGAACATCGCAAGGTCCCGGGCGGTGGCCAACCAGCCGCCGTGCGAATCCATTCGGCGTACGTTCATGTCGTACGGATTCTGCCGGCCGGCGCCGTAATAGATCACTTCACCCGGCGCGCGCTCGGCCAAGGTGTTCCCGGCGATGCGCATGTCCGTCACGCCGCAACGTTTCAAAATGGCGTCGCGCACGTGTTGCTCGTATGCCACACCGGTTAATTTCTCGATCACGCGTCCCAAGATGCAGAACCCAAAATTGGAGTAGGTGTAGTGTTCCCCGGGCGGATACTCCAGTGCCACGTTCTCAATGGCCCAGGTGATAAGCTGCTTGTGATTCATCCTGGGGTTGCGAAACATGGGGTCGGTGCCATCGTTCTGCCATCCGCCGCCGGTGTGCGTCAGCAGGTGTTTGATGCGGATGTCTTCCACCCACTGCTTGTACGGCGCCTTGCCGAAGCCGTTCTCCAAGATGCCGCCCGGGCCGAAGACGGTATCCTCCAAAGTGAGACGCTCATCTTCCACCAGACGGAACAACGCCACCGAGGTGATGGGCTTGGATACACTGGCGATGCGGAACAAGTGAGCCGGCATCACCCTCTCATTCCTATCTCGATCGGCGAATCCGAAGCCGCGTTCATAGAGCAACTCGCCGTCTCGCGCCACAGCCACCGACAGTCCAGGGACGGAATGCGCACTCATAAAGGCCGATGCCACGCCCTCCATGTCAGCGAGTTCCTGCGGTGAGGGAGCGCCGTCGGCAGCCACCGCCGAACGTGCTGCGATGGCTCCGCCCGCAATACGGAGGAAGGCTCTGCGTGATTTAGGCATAATCCTGGATCTTCGCACGTCGGGAGTCTAGCGGCGAAGGGCTAACGATAACAGGGGATAACGCTCCTCAAAACTTCCGCTGAGGACTGGGCTCGGGTGGAAACGGCTGCGCTAATGGCGCTCTGCCCAAAACAAAATAGATCTCCGAATTCACGGTTAGGGGCCAAGGGGATTCCGCACCTGCGACCTGGACCAAGTTTTCCTTCTCCCGCCCTCGCTGCAAGGACTGGCTGCCAGAGAAGCATCATCGGCACTGATTCGGTGCCAGAGTCTGTGGTCACCCCATTGGCCGGTTTTGCTGGCATGGGGTCGGCGGGCTGGCCTCCCGGTGCGAATTGATTAATTGATTACAATCGTTTACAATTTTTAAAGCCCAGCTCGTGAGGTTGCCTTCGCGGGGCCCTATCTTCAAAGGCGATCTGGCAGGACTCGGTGCACACCGGTGGACACCCACGGCTAATAATCCTCACGGCTCAACGGCTCATGATCCTCTTGACAATTAGACTCAGTTGACCTAGCATAGTAATGGACTGAGCTTTTCTGCCCACTCTGCGGATCACCTGAACTAAGTCAGACTGTCCACCCCGCCTCTTAGCCACCATAACCGAGGAGTCCCAGCCGATTACTCAGTTTTTCATCAGTGGAGGTATTTCGTGAGGATTCGTCCGCTCTATGACCGGATTGTGGTCAAACGAATTGAGCAGCAGGAGCAGTTGCAGGGTGGCTTGTACATCCCCGACAGCGCCAAAGAGAAGCCCCAGGAGGGGGAGGTCGTGGCTGTGGGGAAGGGCAAGCGTCTGGAAGACGGAAGAGTGGTTCCGCTGGACGTTCAGGTTTGCGACCGGATCTTGTTTGGCAAGTACTCCGGCAGCGACATCAAGCTGGATGGCGATGAGTTCCTGATCATGCGTGAGGACGAGGTCCTCGGGATTCTTGAAGCCGCACCAAAGGTGGCGACGAAGGCCTCCTAAGTTTCCTAAAAGGAGTCGATAAGACAATGGCGAAACAAATTGTATATTCCGAAGCTTCCCGTCATGCGATTCTGTGCGGAGTCAATCAGCTCGCCGACGCTGTGAAGGTGACCCTCGGCCCCAAGGGGCGCAACGTCGTTCTGGAGAAGAAGTACGGCGGACCCACGATCACCAAAGATGGTGTGACGGTGGCCAAAGAGATCGAGTTGCAAGATCCACTTGAGAACATGGGCGCCCAGATGGTGCGTGAGGTCGCTTCGAAGACCTCTGACGTGGCGGGCGATGGCACCACCACCGCCACTATCCTGGCGCAGTCGATCTTCCGCGAAGGCGTGAAGGCGGTTGCCGCCGGCGCCAATCCGATGGCCCTGAAGCGCGGCATCGAGAAGGCCGTGGAAGTGGCCATCGAGGAAGTCAAGAAGCTCTCCAAGCCCGTCTCCGGCGACATGATAGCGCAGGTTGGCAGTATTTCCGCCAACAGCGACCCCACCATCGGCAACATCATCGCCGACGCGATGAAGAAGGTTGGCAAGGATGGCGTGATCACAGTGGAAGAGTCCAAGACCATGTCCACTGAGCTCGAAACTGTGGATGGGATGCAGTTCGACCGCGGCTATCTCTCCCCGTACTTTGTCACAGATGCGGAACGGATGGAAGTGGCGCTGGACGAACCGTACATCCTAATCCACGAGAAGAAAATCAGCAACATGAAGGACGTGCTGCCTCTGCTTGAGGAGATCGCGCGCTCCGGTAAGCCGCTGCTGATCATCGCGGAGGAAGTGGAAGGCGAAGCCCTGGCCACCCTAGTGGTCAACAAGCTGCGCGGCACACTGAACACTTGCGCGGTGAAGGCCCCGGGCTTTGGTGACCGTCGCAAGGCCATGCTGGAGGATATCGGTATCTTGACGGGCGGCCAGTCGATCATGGAAGAGACTGGCATCAAGCTGGAAGGCGTGCGGCTGGAGGACTTGGGCCGGGCGAAGCGCGTGACGGTTGATAAGGACACCACCACGATCGTGGATGGCAAGGGCTCCGCGAAGTCCATCGAGGGGCGCATCAAACAGCTTCGCGGGCAGATCGAGGAGACCACCTCCGACTACGACCGCGAGAAGCTGCAGGAGCGGCTGGCGAAGCTGGTTGGTGGCGTGGCTGTGATCAAAGTGGGCGCCGCGACCGAGACCGAAATGAAAGAGAAGAAGGCTCGGGTCGAAGACGCCATGCACGCGACGCGCGCGGCCGTGGAAGAAGGCATTGTCCCCGGCGGCGGCGTAGCTCTGGCCCGCAGCGTTTCGGCTCTCGACAAGCTGAAGCTGGAAGGCGATGAGCAGATCGGCGTGAACATTGTGAGGCGGGCCATCACCGAACCCCTGCGCATGATCGTTGAGAACGCCGGCGAAGAAGGCGCTGTGATCCTGGGCAAGGTGCTCGAGTCCAAGGACCCCAACTACGGCTTCAACGCCTTGAACAACGAGTACGAGGATCTGGTGAAGGCGGGCGTGCTCGATCCGACGAAAGTTGTGCGGACCGCGCTGCAGAATGCCGGCTCGATCGCGTCGTTGATGCTGACCACCGAAGCCCTGGTGGCGGAGATTCCGGAAAAGAAGGAAGCTCCAATGCCTGGCGGCGGCCACGGCGGCGGCATGGGAGATATGTACTAAAGACAGTGGCCAGTGGTCAGTGATCAGTGGCCAGCAAGAACCATGTAGGGACAGCCGCCCTCGGCTGTCCGGCCGAGCGAAGCTCGGCAGCAAGAAACGAAGCCCCGCCGAAAGGCGGGGCTTTTTCGTTCTTCATCTTTGCAAATTCCGGAATCAGGAAATCCCCAAAGAAAAATACTCGCGCGTCACAGCAATACGAGGTCGCCGTGTGAAAAGATTCCTACGGAAGCAGTCGTGAGCCCGAACGTGGTTGGTGCGAAACAGGTTCTGATGGTTGGGCATGACGCGCGAAGTGGCCCCGTAGCTCAGCCTGGATAGAGCACTAGGTTCGCACCTTAGAGGTCGTGAGTTCGAGTCTCACCGGGGCCACACCTAAGTTTGGTGGTAAGGTGCATTCGTTCTTGACATCCATCGAACTGAGCGCGAAACTTTGATTGTAGGGTGCGAACCTGGTCGTTCGACTAGGCTGAGTTCAGGGCGGCCGCCAAGGCCGCCCTTACTACTTGTTGGCGGGAAACGTCCAGTCTGGCCCCGGGGTTCCAAGAACAGCTTCTAGCTTTTAGCTGGAATCGTGTGGAGCGGGCACTCTTGCCCGCTAAGCCTCGTTCGGAAGAGGGGGCTGGCCCATCCAAACTTCGGCCCCACGCTTCGCGATGTTCGAAGCGTGGGCATTGATGTTGCCGACGCCGAGTGTGGTTCAGGCGTCCCTCCGGGACGCGGTTGGAATCCTGGTTGGAATTTGTCCCGCCAGTGAACTGGCGGGCTATTTTCGTTGATCCCTCCGGGATCCCACCCCTCTTCCAGCCAAACCTGCAAATCGGATTGCAGTTCGCTTCGGCACCACGGACGCAGGTCCCACGTCGACGCTTTAGGGCGAATCATAACGTTGCCCAACGCGATAGACGCGGGTCCCGGAGGGACCACCGACAATAGCCCGGCGTTTCAACGCCGGGTAAGCGGGCTATCAACGGTCCCGCCGGGACCTGCGCGTGCCCTGCGGAAACGGAGTGCGGCGCCCATCCCGTAGGGATGCCTGACAATGGCCCGGCGTTTCAACGCCGGGTCAGATCCATCCGTAGTCCCCGCCGGGACCTGCGCGTGCCCTGCGGAAACGGCGTGCGGCGCCCATCCCGTAGGGATGCCTGACAATAGCCCGGCGTTTCAACGCCGGGTCAGCGGGTAAATAATGGAACCGCGTGCCGGAGGCACGCCTGAACCCTATCCGAACACGTATTGTGGATCGTATTCCACATCGTGCTTCTTCAAAAACGCCACGAACTCCTCTTCGAAACCCCGCCCGCGATGGTGCTCGGGCTGGGAACGAATGTAGGCGATCGTGTCGTGTTTCTGCGAAATCCCAACCGTGAAAGCCCCATAACCTTCCTGCCAACTGAACCCCTGCGTGTGTTTTTCGTTCATCCAATGCGACGATGCTCCTTTCACCAGTTGCATGGCCTTCGCCAGCGGCATGCTCGCCGGCAATGACAGGAGAAGGTGAACATGATTCTGGGTGCCTCCAACCATGAGCGCCTTGAATCCGTTCTTCCGCGCGATACCGCCGACGAAAGCCCACAGCTCCTCCTGGATGTCGGCAGGAATTAGATTGCGGCGTTCCTTTGTGGAGAACACGCAATGCACGAGTTCGGAAACGTAGGTGTGCGACACCGGATTTCAGGCGTCCCTCGGGGACGCGGCTCCCAACGTTTCTAGCCTACCCGGCGTTGAAACGCCGGGCTACTATCAAACGTCCTTCGGACGCTTTTCATTCCCAGATTGGGTACGGTCTCCGCGGCGGGGTGGCCCACACAACCCGGTTTTCGCGGGCTGGCCCATCCAAAGTTTGGCTGCCCCACGCTTCGCGGTGTTCGAAGCGTGGGCAGGATGCTGTAGAAATCTAGAAATTTTGACGTTTAGTGCCCCGCTGAAGACTCGGGACCTAAATCTCCTGCTGCCGTCAGCACTAATGCCCAGCCTTCGAAAACCGCGAAGGCCGGGGCAGCCCCCTGGAATCGTGTGGAGCGGGCACTCTTGCCCGCGCAAAGGGACGGGCGGCAGCCCGTCCCTTTTTTGTTCTATGCGAGAACAAGGCTTGAAAGGGCGCGGCTTCAGCCGCGCCGCAAAGCTGCCTTACGGCTATTGCTGGATTCCCCATCCCGGCTGCGAGGTCATCAGGATTTTCCCGTCGTATCCGATTGCATAGGCAATCATGCGATTCAGGAGTTCGAGGGCACTGCAATAGAGGCTCCAGCCGTCTTCCCGAGTCAGACTCTTCCCGTGCACCTTCGGATTTCGAAGGCTCTTCCAATCGTTCACAAGTTTCTTGTCGGTTCCCGTCTTCGCTGCCCACTCGTAAAGCAAGCTGGCAGCCCCTATTTCCGCCAAGCGCGAGACCGCACCTTTAGCACGCTCCTTTGTGGTCGCGTCGCCTTCCCAGGAGTCGAGGTGCTTTAGCAGGGGCTCAAGATGGGGGCGGGGGACCTGCGATGAGAACTCGTCGTAAAGAAGCAGCCTCGCAATTGATTCAATGCCCACTGCGAGTGTTAGGCAGGCCGTCTGTATGGAGCCCTGTGATCCGCGACGGACGCCATCGAGTTCGTCAAGCAATGGATTTGGCTCTATCTGTCGTTTCTCGATATAAAGAAAGAAGAGCTGGACAAGCTTCCAGAAGTCGCGCCTACCTGGCAAATCCGTAAACGGAACGGGCGAGTGCATCATCGAGGCATATCGCCAGAAGGGCCCTGAATGCAGCGAAAGATCTTCGCGATCTTTAAACTCGCGGGCGATGACCACTGGGAACATTGTCTGAGCTAAAGCGAAGCCCAGAGCATTGCACATGAGCCCCGGCCAGGTCGGCAAAAAAGACTGGTCCTGAAACGCCGACACCGAGAGGAAACCGCCTTCCCCACGCCGAAAGATAACGGTTGCGGCACCGAAGGTGCGCTTATGATGATCCAGTGAGGACGAAAACCCAATTTCTTCCTCCCCCACAGACTGGCGGCTTTGCGTGAACATGTCAAAAGGCAATTCACGCACCCCGGGAAGCAAAATTCGGACAATACTATTGTCAGTTTCCTTTCTCTGGCGGGAACGGGAGATCGAGATGACATTGCTCCGGACGTGGTACCCCGAAACGGGGATCTGGTTACTCAGATCTATACGGAGTGGGTTGCTTCGCCACTCGTCTCCGGCCTCGTCTGCAGCCCGAAGCATCACATAGTCGTCCGGGGCGTAGAGCTCGCCAGCTGGCCTTGCGCCGAAGATTGACTTGTGGCGCGGAGCGAGGGGGGAGAATGAAGCGACCATTCGGAAGTAAAGTCTGCCGAGATCGTCGGACCGGATAACCCCCGTTCCCTTAAGGGCGCTCTCGTGATATGCGGGGCATACCAGCAGCTCCATCTCGGGGCAGATCAGATCGAGTGTTCCCCCCTTTATCGACCTCGCTAACTGCAGTTCTTCGTCCATGACCCATTATCGCGCACCTTAGCCAAGGCACACCTGGGCAACGGCGCTCTCGTCGATTTCTTGCGGGTGCAACGGAGGCTCAACTGGGGGCTGGCCCATCCAAACTTCGGCTGCCCCACGCTCCGCGGCAGGGTGGCCCGCACAACGCTGTTTTCGTTGTGTGGGGGAACAACCGCCCAAACTTTTCCACAGCCCACCGATGTTCATTCGACCTTTACTGAGAAATTGATTTCCGCCAATACTGGCTCAGGCCTGCAATGACTTCGCGCGGAATCGGGAACAGGAACCTCTAACTCCTTTCCTCCTAAGATTTTCCCCGCATCTTGTTGCAGCCCATAGATCAAAATCGAATTTTTCGCTAACCCGATGATTCCACAGAACCACCAGGGGAGGGGTAGGAGCCACATGCCCGGATATCCCAATCGCTGTCAGCACATCAAAATCAACGGCGTGCAGTGCGGATCGCCCGCCCTGCGCCGGAACCGTTTCTGTTTCTTTCACAAGCGCTTTCACGACGAACGCATCCGCCTCGCCGCCGACCGCGCCCGCCGCGGCCCCGCCACTTTCATCCTCCCCGTTCTCGAAGACGCCAACTCCATCCAGATCGCCCTCATGGAAGTCATGCGCCTGCTGCTCTCCCGCCGGATTGATCACAAAACCGCCAGCCTGCTCCTCTACGCGCTGCAAACCGCCAGCGGCAATCTCCACCGCACCCGCTTCGATCCTAACCATCACGAAATCATCCTCGACCCCAGCGACGCCGCCATCACTCCCCTGAACTATCGCGCCTGGGAAGACGCAGAGTTCGACGAGGAAGAACAGTCCGAAGATGAACAGCCGCAAACCGGTTCGCCGAAACCATAAACCCGCCCGTTCGTTTAACATCTTCCCCGTGGGAATCTTCACTGCTGACGAACGCGAGCGATTGCGCGATGAGCTGGTTTCTGACGCGCAGGCCGACCCCAATCTCTGCGGAGCGGCGCACACTGGTTCGGCCGCATCGTCCCGGCTCGACCGCTGGTCCGACATCGATCTGGCGCTCTGCCTCAAGCCGCCCGCCGCTCACGAGCAAGTCGTCGCCGAATGGACTGACCGTCTTTACCGCAATCACGGCGCGGTCGCTCACGTCGACGTCATGCACGGTACAACGCTGTTCCGCGTCTTCCTGCTGAAAAACACCTTGCAGGTGGATGTCGCCTTCTGGCGTGCGCAAGACTTCGGCGCGACGGGGCCCAATTTCCGGCTGATCTTTATGCGGGAGGGCGGCGAGTCGAACCCGCCGCGCCCTGCGCCGCAACCGAATCCGCGCGCTCTGATCGGGATGGCATGGCTCTATGCGCTGCACGTGCGATCCAGCCTCGCCCGTGGCCGCATCCTGCAGGCGGAATACATGTTGAGTGGCATGCGCAACCACGTTGGCGAGCTCACCTGCCTGCGCTGTGGTGTGATTGCGCAACAGGGCCGCGGCCTCGACGATCTTCCCGCTTCTGAGCGGGACACCGCAGCCACATGTATTCCCCGGTCGGTCGAGCCTTCCGAGCTGAAACGTGCGTTTCAGAACACGATGCAGGCGTTGCTGGGAGAGATCCGGCACGTTGACCGCGAACTCGAAGGCAGGCTGTCCGGACCGTTGAAGGATATAGTCCGGTAAGTTCGGCGCTGCCCCACGATTGAGGTTACGACGGTGAACCCTGGGGAGGAATAAATCCGGCGACCCGGCGAATACAGCGTATGATGAAAGAGATGCCTTATATCTCGGAACATCTCTCCAGCCTTCGCAAGGAAATCACCGAGTTACGCCAGATGAACGCGCGCCTTGAGGAAAAGGGCAGTCACTCCGAGCTCGACCGGACGGCTCTGGAACTGCGCACCAGCCGCCTGCGCGAGATCAAGCAGGAACTGTCGCAGATGCTCAATCCGCCTGACGATCCTAAGGTCTGGTGGGAACGGACGCGCGGGCATCAGTCAGCGTAGATCCGCAGGCCACGACCCGCAGGCCACCACGGCGGTTCTGGTCTCGAGCCACCCGATCACCGCAATTTTCCCAAATCAGCCGCAAGCTTCTGAGCGGTTTCTTTAAGGGCGGCTTCCAGACCATCGCTGTTCGCCACTCCCCCCTGCGCCATGTCTTTGCTGCCGCCGCCGCGGCCGCCCAGCGCCGCCATCGTCTGTTTCAGCAGGGCCCCCATGTCGAAGGGCTGGCCGGGAGATTGCGCGAATACCAGCGCAGGCTGCGGCGAGGTTGTGGCGAGGAGCGCGACCGCGTTGGGATCTCCGTGTGAGGACAGGCGAGTGATTTTCTGCGCCAGCAGTTTGAGCGCATTCATATCGCGCTCAGAGAAAGTCCGCACCACGATCTTGCGGCCGTTGGTTTCACCAGTCTCGGCGAGCAGCGCCGCTGCCTGTGCTTCGGCCAGTTCTTCCTGCGATTGCTCACGCTGCTTGCGCAGGGATTTGATTTCATCGAGCGATCTGCGGACCTGTTGCGGCAGGTCATAAATGTGCGCCGAGAAAAGCGCGGCGGCTTCGGTCAGCGTCGTGAAGTCGCGGCGCGCAGTCGCGACGGCGCGCTGGCCGGCAACGAATTCGACGCGCCATCCCTGGCGGACTTTTTCCATCTTGCGCAGAAGGATCGATCCAATCTGTCCCGTCTGGCGCACATGCGTGCCGCCGCAAGCACTGAGGTCGAACTCGCGGATATCAATGATGCGGAGTGCGTCGCGTTCGGCGGGAGGAAGCTTGCGCAGGCCGAGCGTCTGAGCTTCGTCGCGAGTCACGAAGCGGACATCTACGGGGCGATTCTCAAGAATGATTTCGTTGGCCAGCCCCTCGGCGGATTCGACCTGCTCTTTCGTGAGATTCGGAGTGTCGAGGTCGCTGACATCCAAGTCAATGCTGCAGTAGCCGTCGGCCATGTGGAAGGAGACCGTCGGCAGGTTGAACAGGCGCACGAAGGCGGCGGACAGCACGTGCTGTCCCGAATGCTGCTGCATGTGGTCACGGCGGCGGGCGGCGTCAATCTGGCCATGGACGCGGGTTCCAGGCTGCAAGTCTTCTGTCGGCAGATCGCGCGGCGGTGCTTCCAGGTAATGGACGATTCTCCCGTCTTCCGACTCGGCGACTTCGCTGACGCGGAGCTTGGCGCCGTTGTCGAGGGAAATCCAGCCGGTGTCAAAGACTTGTCCGCCGCGTGGGATAAAAGGCGGTGCGGTCCAGAACCAGCGATGGGCGCGGGCTATCGGCCACCTCGCGCACTTGGGCATCGAAGTCGTAGAGGAAGGAATCGCGGTAGTAGAGGCGGTCAGTCATGGGAAGTTGATTCTAAGTGTAGCCCCGGACGCATTCGTCCGGGGTCGCGTGCGAAGCGCGCAATCGACGCGGCCAGAAAGCTCGCTATGCTCGCAGGGCGGACGAATGCGTCCGCCCCTACACTTTCAGTACGGCCCGATGATGCCGCCGATCTGGCGGGCGGCCGGCGCGGGTTGCTCCTCAACTCCCTGCGCGGGCGAGCCTGCTTTGAGCGACGTCGAAGGGTCGCCCGCGCCCGCAGCGGACAGGAGTGTCCGCTCCACACGAGCATCGAGAACATCGAGATACTTCAACCCGCTGCCGGTGTTGAACAGGACGACCGTGTCTTCGGGCTGGAAGAATCCGCTGGCGCGAAGTTTGCGGTATGCGACCAGGCACGCTGCGCCTTCCGGCGCCGCGAAGATGCCTTCGACTTTGGCCCAGTGTCGCGTCGCGTCAAGGATTTCTTCGTCCGTGGCGGCAACCGCCGTGCCTTTGCTCTTCTTCAATATGTCCAGAATCAGATAGTCGCCGTAGGGTTTGGGAACGCGCAGGCCGGAGGCGAGAGTGGCGGCGTTGGGCCACATTTCGGCCGCGGGCTTGCCTTCATCCCATGCTTTAACTATGGGAGCGCAACCGGATGATTGCACAGTGATCATCCTGGGGCGCTCGCGGCCGATCCAGCCCAAAATCTGCATTTCCTCGAAGGCCTTCCACATGCCCAGCAGGCCGACGCCGCCCCCGGTGGGATAGATGATGCCTTTCGGCAGGCTCCATCCCAGTTGCTCGGCAACTTCGTAGCCCATGGTCTTCTTGCCTTCGACACGGTAGGGTTCTTTGGTGGTGGAGACGTCGAACCAGCCGTCTTTTTTCCAGAACTCGGAATCCTTGAGTTCGGCGACTTTGCGGGCGCAGTCGCTGATGAGGCCATCGACCAGGATTACGCGCGCGCCGTAGTAGTCGCACTCGATGCGGTTAGCCGCGGGGACATCCTTCGGCATGAAGATGTGGGCTTCGAGGCCGGCAGTGGCAGCGTAGGCGGCGAGGGCACCGGCAGCATTTCCCGCAGATGGGATGGCGAGCTTCTTCAGGCCGAAATGCCGGGCCATGGTCACGCAGGCGGAAAGTCCGCGGGCTTTGAAGGAGCCGGTAGGGTTGAGGCCCTCGTCCTTGATAAAGACGTTGGGATATTCCCGGCTGGGCAGCATGGGCGTGAAGCCTTCGCCGAGGGTGACGGGATCGGCTTCGGGGAGGACAGCGTCGTAGCGCCACATAGTAGGAGCGCGGCCGGCGAGGCGGGCAGGCGAGAAGGCGCGCTTGATCTTGTCGAGATCGTAGCGAGCGTAAAGGACGCCGGCATCTTTGGAGCAGACGGATTGCGGGCGGTCGGCGGGATAGCGGTCACCGCAGCGGGTGCATTCGAGATGAGTGAGCATGACGATGCGAGTTTAGCAGAGGGCGGCGGCTGGTTGGTGATTGCCCTCTGCCGTTTATGCGGCCATCTCGTACAGGAACTCGACGCAGGAGCGCAAACAATTAAAGAGGACGCCCGCGAGGAGCGTCCTCTTTCGATTGCCCGGTTTTTGCGGACAGATTACCGTCCGAACGGGACCGCCGGAAGAACGGGCGTTCCCTCAGCTCGAACGGCATCAAGAGCCCAGGGATTGATGCCCAAGGCTTGCAGGATGGTAGGTGCCACTTGGGCGGTGCCCACCGCGGCGCGGACCGTCTGGGGTTGGAAGGACGGATTGGATAAGAGGAGAACGACATTGGTGTCGTCATGAGAGAACCCGCCGTGCTCGGCCAGCTTGGCGGTGCTGCCGGAGTAGGTGACACCGACGTTCGGGGTCACGATGATGTCCGGCGTGCGCGGGTCCACGGTTGGATCGTTATAGTTGAGCGAAAGCGAAGGGCCATAGTAGATCTGCCCGAGCGCGATTCCGGAGGCGGAAGCATTGTCTTCGAGGATTTTGATGCTGGCTTCAGTATCGGCGGAACTCTTGAGCCAGAGCAGCGAGACGTCATCTTCCGTCGGTCCGATGCCATTTGAGTTATTGGTGGATTCCGAATACGGAATGTAGCCCGCATTGGAGAGCAAGGTGGCGGGTGAAGTGTAGTTGATGAGCTGGGAGATGTAGCGGCTGGGATCGATCGGCGACTGGCCGTGCTTGGCTGTGATCACGATCAGGGTCGAATCGTAGAGACCTTGTGCCTTCAGCTCGCTGACGAATTCCCCGATCGAAGCGTCGACGAACTGGATTTCGCCCAACAGCGCCGTTCCAGGCGTGGCCGCCGCATCCAGATACCCGCCAGTAGTGTTGTTGCTGGCCTCGATGAGCTTCTGTCCCACGCTAACGGCCTGGAAGTTCATGCCGAAAATGGTGGGAACATTCGGCAAGCTCCCCGTGCCGAGGTGCTTCTTCCCGTTGATCCAGTTGAGGACTGCGTCGACCTTCAGCGTGTCATAGCACTGAATGTTCTGGAAGCTGTTGGTCCAGGCGGTGAGGTCGGCGTTGGGATCGGGGATTGACTTGCAGGACAGACCCGCGGGAGTGGCGACTCCGGGCAAGGCCACCACATCGGAGTTGATTTCAGGGGAATAGAAGTCGTTGAGCGCAGACGGTCCCACCCCGGAGGAAACCGAGGCGTAGGACGGGTGCTTGTCGGACCAGGCGGTGACTCCGCCGTTCTGGTGGATCACACTGAAGATGCTGTTGGCGCGGACGAACAACCAGGGCCAGACGGGCTGGCAGCCGTTGGCCGGATCGCGGACGAGTTTCTGAGGATCGATCGAAGCGATGCCGCCGTCTGTGAGCGAGGCTCCGGGAGCTCCACCGTTCAGCTTGGTCAGGTCGATGTCGATGCCCTCGTCATATTCGGTCGTAAAACCCGTCGGCGCTGCGCCCGGGGTGCAGGGGCCCGGCCCATTGTATCCATTGGCGGCCCTTACCGCAGGTCCGTCGTAATTGCGGGAGTAAGCGACGTCATAATAGACGCCGGTCAGGGCCGGGCTTCCGCCGGTAATGATGGCGGCCATGCCGGGGTAGGAATCTGAAGGCTTGGAGGTGCTGGCGGCGACGTAATTGACGCCGTGGCTGCTCAGGCCAGCCAGCGCCGGGCAATAGGGTTTGCCATTGTTGATCGTGCTGATGCCGTTGGCGCAGTTCAAGAAATCAACCGCGTGCATACCGTCGACGCTGATCAGCAAAACGCGTTTGATCTGGTTTGGGTGGTAGTAGTCGTTGTTTTGCGCGATTGCAGTGCCCATCGAAAAGGCGGCGGCGAGGGAAAGTAAAGCAAGTGTCTTTTTCATTTTTCTCCTGTGACCTCAATCACACATGGTACGGAAGGCGCTGTGACAGGAATGTTACGTAGAGTTGAACTGTTCGTGAAAACCAGTGAGTGCTGGTGGAAAAACCGGGAACAACCCTGCAACGACTCCTCATTTGGAGGGTGCTCGATCGGAACACGACTCCAACCCCCGCCCATCGCAGAAGATCCCGACGATTCCGGGTGGGTCATTGGCGACCCGCAAACAATCCCGGCAGATCGCGGCCTTTACTTTCCCCTTGAAAGCGTGACGAATGGATAATTATTGAGAAGTCGCGATAACGCTCAAGAACCACCCATCGTGTCGATCCCATGGCGTCGGGTAAGCCGGGGACTTTGGTTTTGCGTCGGAACGCCCGAGGGACATCAACAAAGGTAATTAGCCTTGGAGCGAGCACTCTCCAATAATTGAACGAACGACTACGCCGCAGGTGGTGCGATGACGTTCTGGAGAGCGCTCACACATTTCTCGCTGCTAATGCTGCTGGCCGCGCCTGCGTTCGCGGCCGACAAGCTGATTGCCCTCACCTTCGATGACGGCCCTCGACCGTACGTCTTATTGGGCACCCAGAAGGATCACCCAGTTCCTGGGCTGCTGGATGTCCTCGACAATAACGGCGTCAAGGCAACGTTTTTTGTGGTGGGGTGGCGGCTCACGCCCAAGACCTGGGGGAACGAGCGCGCGGAAGAGAACATTGGCGTCACCTGCGTCGATGCGGCAGAGCAAGTGGTTCGGCACGGCCATGAGTTGGAAGACCATACCTTCAGCCACATCGAATTGCGCGGCGCGGAGAGCAAACGGGGAGAGCAGTGGGTCCTGGGCGACGTGGATCGTGGCGCGCAAGCCATCAAGGCGATCACCGGCACGCAACCCCGCTACGTCCGCCCGCCGGAATGGTCGATATCGGAGGATGCACGCCGGGATCTCGAACGCGAAGGCTATCACCTGCTGACGATCTCGAGTGACAACCCCATGGCATTGCGCGACGTGAACTCGCTGGACTATCTGTGCACCAGCCGGAATCCAAGCGGCTGTCCCAAGCCTTCTCTGGCGGACGCAGTATTAAAGCAGGTGGAGCAGCGTGAGAAGCAAGGAATCTACACCCACATTCTTGCCTTCCATGAGTTGTCGAGCACGACGGCGGTCATGCCGCAACTGATCACCCTGCTCAAAGAGCGCGGATATCGCTTCGTCACCCTGACGGAGTACATGAACCTGGTGGCAACAAAAGCCGGCGCACCGCCGAAATAGTTGGGACATCGGTGACCTGGCTTCGATCCCAAAGGTCGATGAGTGTAAACGGGATATTTCGCCAGTTACTCGGAAAAAATGCGACGACCTCCACGATTAGACTCTCTATTGGAAATTTCTAGTTTTGGCGGTACCTTAACGCAAAAGAGTGCCCTACGGACCGGCGAGCGTCCCGGTAAATAACTTGGTATTGAGTGGTAATTTGCCTTATCGTTTCCTGGGGGCAAGGGCGTAAAAAGGCAGACCAGTGGCTCCATGAGCCCGAGACGTGACCGTCCGATCGGGATACGAGGCTGGCCGTCGATGAGCTATTGAGCATTGAATAATATAGTGACATTCCTAAGATATTGTGCTACTCTCCGGTCATGGGAAACCCGGCAGGAGTGCGGCGTGATTTTCAGAAGTTGGAGGAGCGGCGGTTGTTGGG